>DATJRL010000073.1:0-24572 GCA_035504785.1 Caulobacteraceae bacterium | reverse complement strand
AGTCCGGCGCTGAAGTCTCAGCATGTCAGATCGAGATCCCGCCTACGCGGGGATGAGTCCGGCTGTCGCCGGCTCACTTCTTCAGAAACCCGCCGTACTTGGCCGCGAAGCGCGACACGCGACCGCCGCGGTCCAGCAGGGTCTGGTGGCCGCCGGTCCACGCCGGGTGCGTCTTCGGATCGATATCCAGGTGCAGTTCCGCGCCTTCCTTGCCGTAGGTGGAGCGGGTCTGATAGGTCGTGCCGTCCGTCATCACCACGGTGATCGTGTGGTAGTCGGGATGGATGTCTCGTTTCACGCTGGCCTCCTACCGACTTGATCGCGGGACGGATCCCACCCGAAACGGCGGGAGGCGCGCCTAATACAGAGAGGCGCTTGAAGAGGCAAGGGTTCGAGACGCATGACGATTGACGCACCCGTCGCTGACGGCCGGCCGGCCGTCGGCCAGCTGCTGGCGGCGGAAATGCAAGCGGAGGCTCAGACCCGGGCGAAGCGGCGGAACCTGAAGCCCCTGGGAAGGCTGCTGCCCTTCATCGGCCGTCACATGGGCGACGCGATCGCCTCCATGGCGTTCCTGGTCATCTCCACCGGCGCGACGCTGCTCATCACGCAGGCGATCCGCCTGCTGGTCGACAAGGGGCTCGCGGGCAAGACGCCCGCCGAACTCAACGCGTACTTCCTGTTCGCCGCGATCGTCGCCCTCGTGCTCTCGATCTCCACGTCCGGCCGCTTCTTCTTCATCTCGCGCCTCGGCGAGCGGGTCGTCGCCGATGTCCGCGAGACTCTCTACCGGCACGTGATGGGCCTCGATCAGGGCTTCTTCGCCGAGACCCGCACCGGCGAGGTGCTGGCCAGGCTCACCACCGACATGACCATCGTCGAGAGCATGGTCGGCGCCTCGATCTCGGTGGCGCTGCGAAACCTTTTCACCTTCATCGGCGCGTTCATCTGGATGGTCTGGCTCACGCCGGCGTATACCGGCCTGGTGCTCTTGATCGGAGCGGTCGTCGCCGCGCCGCTGGTGCTCGGGGGACGCACGGTGCGGCGGCTCTCGGCTTTCGCCCAGGAGCGGTTCGCGCAAGCCGTCGCCTATGCCGGCGAAACCCTGGACGGGCTCGACACCGTGCAGGCGTTCGGCCGCGAAGAGCGCGCGATCGGGCGCTTCGACCACAGTGTCGAGACGGCGTTCAGGGCCTCGGTCGGGCGCATCACGGCGCGAGCCTACATGACCGGGCTGGTCATGATCTGCCTGTTCGGCGGGGTCAGCCTGATCCTATGGCGGCTGGCGACCGCGGCGTTCGTCGATCACGACCCGGCGATCACCGGCGGCGTCATCGTTCAGTTCATCATTCTGGCGGGCCTGACCGGCGGCGCCGTGGGCGCGCTTGGCGAGACCTGGGGCGACATCCAGAAGGCGGCGGGCGCCATGGAGCGCATCTCGGAGATTCTGGACGCCAAGCCCGCGATCGCCGCGCCCGCCAAGCCCCGCCCGATGCCGTCGCCGCCGCGCGGCGAGGCTTCGTTGGAGCACGTTTTCTTCGCCTATCCGGGCAGGCCCGATCTGCCGGCGCTCAGCGACTTCAGCCTCAGCGTCCGCCGGGGGGAGCGGGTGGCGCTGGTCGGGCCCTCCGGCGCCGGCAAGAGCACGGTGTTCAAGCTGCTGCTGCGCTTCTACGACCCGCAGCAGGGCGTGGTGCGCATCGACGGCGCCGACCTGCGCGAGGTCGATCCGCGCGAGGCGCGCACCCGCGTCGGCCTCGTGGCCCAGGACGCCGGTCTCTTCTCCGGTTCGGCGTTCGACAACCTGCGCCTCGGCCGCGAGTCCGCCACGCCGGAGGAACTGCGCGCCGCGGCCAGAGCCGCCCAGGCCGAAGCCTTCCTCGACGCCCTGCCGGAGGGCTTCGACACCCCGCTCGGCGAGCGCGCCAAGACCCTCTCCGGCGGCCAGCGCCAGCGCCTGGCCATCGCCCGCGCCCTGGTGCGGGACGCGCCGATCCTGCTGCTCGACGAGGCCACCAGCGCCCTCGACGCGGAGAGCGAACGTCTCGTGCAGCAAGCCCTGGCCGACGCCATGCGCGGCCACACCAGCCTCGTCATCGCTCATCGCCTCGCCACCGTGCTCGCGGCGGACCGGATCGTGGTGATGGACGAGGGTCGCGTCGTCGACGAGGGCGCCCACGCCGAACTCGTCGCCCGCGACGGCCTCTACGCCCGCCTGGCGGAGCTGCAGTTCGGGCTGCTGGCCGCCTGAGCGTCAGTCCGGATTGGTGCGGTGGTCGTGGGTGAAGTAGATCCACATGAACATCAGGGCCGCCGCCACGAGCAGCAGCGAACCGATAATAACGGCGATTTCGTTTTTCGTGGTCACGACCAGAATGATGCCGGGCGCGAAGATCAGGATCCCGACGAGGTGCGTAATGCATTGCACCCAGGTCAGCCGCGAGGTCGCCAGCTTCGGATAGGCGCGGTGGATCAGGCCGTAGAGAGTCGAGGTGACGAAGCCGACGAGGTTCCAGTGCGCGTGAGCGTCCAGGTACTGGAAGTTCTGGGTGATCCCCATCCAGATGCCGAACGCCATGCCGATGACGAGAAAAATCAGCCCAAGGCCAATGAACACCACGTGCACGCGCATGCTGGTTCCCCCAACGACCGATGAGTCCCGAACTTGATCAGAATTCGGGCCGGAAGTCATGGCTGTTGGGCTGGGACTGATCAGTGATCGGCCCAACGGTTGACGTCGTCCAGAATCGCACCATTTCTCTAGGTAACGCCGAAGGCGGCGCGGTCTTTGACATCGTTAAGGTTGGAATCGTGGCTCAGAAGCAACAGGTTCCGAGCGGGAGAGGCGTGCGGCCGCGTGTCCGCGGCGCGGGCCGGCGCCGCGATTATGCGTGATTATCGGTAGCGCCGGCTGTCAAGCCGGGTCGGCCGCGATTCACTGGCCACGGGTGGCCCAAGCGAAAAATGACCCCGCCCGATCGATAGGACGGGGCAGTTCAGCCTTGTGTCCTGGTTCAGAAGTTCGTTTGATCGTTTTGATCGTTGCGCAAGCAGAAGCGCTCGATCGAAGCGAGGATGTCGTCGGCCGACTTCGTCCATCTGAAGGGCTTTGGGTCGGCGTTGTGCTGGTCGATGAAGGCGTGGATGTCGGCCGTGAGGTCGGCGACGCTGCGGTGAACGCCGCGCCTGATCTTCTTGTCGGTGATGATGGCGAAGAAGCGCTCGACCTGGTTGAGCCAGGACGAGCTGGTGGGTGTCAGATGGACATGCCAGCGGGGCCGCTTGGCGAACCAGGCGCGGATCAGCGGCGTCTTGTGGGTGGCGTAGTTGTCCATGACCAGGTGCACGTCGAGGTCGGCCGGGACGTTGGCCTCGATCTCGTCGAGGAACTTGCGGAACTCGACGGCCCGGTGGCGGGGGAAGCACTGGCCGATCACCCTGCCGGTGGCGACGTCGAGCGCCGCGAAGAGGGAGGTCACGCCATGGCGGGTGTAGTCGTGGCTGCGGCGGGCGGCCTGGCCGGGACGCATCGGCAGCAACGGTTGGGTGCGGTCGAGCGCCTGGATCTGCGACTTCTCGTCCACGCACAGCACGATGGCGTGCTCGGGGGGTGAGACATAGAGCCCGACCACGTCGCGCACCTTGGCCACGAAGTCCGGATCGGTGGAGAGCTTGAACGTCTCCAGCCGGTGCGGCTGCAGCCCGAAGGCGCGCCAGATGCGCTGCACGCTGGAGATGGATACGCCGCTGGCCTTGGCCATGCTGCGCGAGCTCCAGTGAGTGGCGTCGGTGGGCAGGCTCTCCAGCGTGCGCACGATCACCGCTTCGATCCGCTCATCCTCGAGGGTGCGAGGCGTCCCCGACCGCGGCTCGTCGCGCAAGCCCTCCAGTCGATGTTCGGCGAAGCGCCGGCGCCACTTGCCGACCGTGTTCTCGCAGACCCCCAGCCGGGCGGCGACGGCCTTGTTCTGCTCGCCATCGGCGCAGCCCAGAACGATCCGCGCCCTCAGCGCCAGCGCCTGCGCCGTGTTGCGGCGCGACGCCAACGACGTCAGCTCGGATCGCTCCGCCTCGCTGACCTCCAGTGCCGACAGATATCGACCGCCCATCCCGAACCCTCCCAGAAAACCGGAGAGTCTGACACCTCTGAGTCCGATATGAGTCCTTCGAACTTCAGAGTCGGGACACTAGAGCGCGTTGAGCTGAGAACGATCCGACGCCTCCAGTAGCCCTCTCCCCAGCGCAGACTGGGGAGAGGAGAGGTGAGGGGCGCGTGTCGCTTGCGACACGCCGGCGAAGCCGCTTTGCGCAGACGCGCAGCTCGACGGTGCGCGCCGAGCCCCCTCACCCAACCTCTTCCCGCGGAGCCTGTCCTCGGGTCGGCCTTTCGGCCGATCCCGGGGGCGGGGCGAGGGCCGCTTTCCTTCGGCGCGCCGAGTCAGCCCAAAGCCCAGGCGCTCTAAGCCGCGCTGCGCCCGGCGAACGGCAGTTCCGGGGCCCTGGCCTTCGGCTTGCGGTTCTCCTTGAACGCCGCGCCCTCGTGGGTCAGCAGCCAGCGCTTGCGGGGCAGGCCGCCGCCGAAGCCGGTGAGGGAGCCGTCGGCGCCGATCACCCGGTGGCAGGGGATGACGATGGCGATCGGGTTCTGGCCATTGGCCAGGCCGACGGCGCGCGAGGCGCTGGGCTCGCCGATCTCAGCCGCCAGCTGGCCGTAGGCGCGGGTCTCGCCGGCCGGGATGCGCCGCAGGGCCGCCCACACCTTGCGCTGGAACGCCGTACCCACCGTCGCCACCGGCACCGTCTCGAGGGCGCGGATGTCGCCGGCGAAGTAGTCGTCGAAGGCGCGGCGGATCGGGGCGGGCGACTGGCCCCATTCGACCGTCGCCTCGCCGTACTGCCGCTTCAGCAGCCGGCGCAGCGACGCCTCGTCGGCCCAGAAGTCGACGGCGCGCAGGACGCCCTGCTCGTCGGTGGTGATCAGGAACGCGCCGATGGGGGCGTCGATGCGGTCGAGGATGAGGCGGCTAGGCTGCGTCACGGTCATGTTCGGTCTCCTTGATCGGCTTCGGTTGCGGCGTCGACGACCAGAGGTGCAGAGCCGCGTAGGCGCGCCACGGCCGCCAGGCCTCGGCGCGGGCGAGCAGTTCGGTCGGCGCGGGGCGGCGGCCAGTCTCGTCCGCCAGCGCTCGCATCAGGCCGATGTCGGCGGCCGGGAAGGCGTCCGGTTCGCGCAATTCGCGCATGGCGATGTACTGCGCCGTCCATTCGCCGATCCCGGGCAGATCCTTCAAGGCCTTGACGGCGTCGTCCAGGCCGCGCTTGGGGCCGAAGATCTGAGGGTCGGCGATCACCGCCCGGGTCAGGGCGGAGAGGGCGGTGGCGCGCGCACGCGGCATGCCCAGCGTCGCGAAGTCGATGCCGGCGAGCCGCTCGGGCGTCGGGAAGACGTGGGTGAGGCCCTCCCCGGCGAGGCGCTCGGGCAGCGGCGCGCCGTGGGCGGCGACCAGTTTTCCGGCGAGGCCACGCGCGGCGGCGACGGTGATCTGCTGGCCGAGGATGGCGCGGATCGCCAGCTCGAAGCCGTCCCAGGCGCCCGGCACCCTCAGCCCCGGGCGCGCGGCGACCAACAGCGCCAGGGCCGGGTCCCTGGCCAGGTGCGATCCGATCGCCGCCGGATCGGCGGCCAGGTCGAACACCCGCCGCACGCGGGCGATGATCGCCGGCAGGGCGCTGATCCTCGGGAACCTGACCCCGACCGCGACCCTCGCCTTCGCCGCCGGCTCGACAGTGAGCACGCCGACATCGTCGCCGAGGCCGATGGTGCGGGCGTAGCGACCCTGGTTCACCCGCTCGACGCCGGGGATGGCGCGCAACGCGAGGAACCCCAGCATCGCATCCCAGTCGTAGGGAGCCTGGTAGGGCAGGGTGAGGCGCACCGCCTCGCCGTCGCTCGCCGCCACGTCCGGGCCGTCCAGCCGGCGCAGGGCCGCGGGAGGGCGGTCGTAGAGCTGCTGGAAGGTCTCGTTGAAGCGCCGCACGCTGCCGAATCCGGCGGCCATGGCGACCTCCGCCATCGGCAGGCGCGTCTCGTGGATCAGCTGCTTGGCCAGCAGCAGCCGGCGGGTCTGCGCGACGGCCACGGGCGAGGCGCCGAGGTGCTGGCGGAACAGCCGCCGCAGCTGCCGCTCGCCGACGCCCAGGCGCTCGGCCAGCGCGTCGACATCGCCGTCGTCCAGCGCCCCGGCCTCGATCAGGCGCAGCGCGCGGGTGACGGTGTTGGACGCGCCGCGCCAGGCGGCGAGGTCCGGCGAGGTCTCCGGCCGGCAGCGCAGGCAGGGTCGGAACCCCGCGCTCTGCGCCGCCGCGGCGGTCGGGAAGAAGCGCACGTTCTCCCGCTTCGGCGTGCGCGCCGGGCAGATGGGCCGGCAGTAGACGCCGGTGGTCTTGACCCCCACGAACAGGCGCCCGTCGAAGCGGGCGTCACGGGTGGAAAGCGCGCGGTAGCAGGCGTCGTCGTCCATATCCATGCCGCGAAGATGGGCGCTGGCGGACCGGAAGTCTCGCGGTTTTCGGACGTCAACGGTCGGGTTGCTGGAGCGCCGCGATCGCATCGGCCCGGGCATGGGCGGCGCGGCGGGGAAGGTCGGTCGCCACGCCATCGACGCCGTTGGCGAAGAGCGCCAGCAGCAGCTTGTCGACATCGCCGTGTCCGTCCGGAAAGGCGGGCGATTGCTTGTCGCCCCTGCGCAGCGCCGGCGGCAGGAAGGCGTTCTCGATCCGAGCCGTGCGGCTGAACACCTGCAGGCCCGCCCCGTGGGCGTCGAGGGTCAGGGTCGTCGGCGCCGGGAACGCCGCGGCGTTCGGATCGATCAGCAAGTCCTGGTCTGGCGCGATCGCCTCGGCATAACCGCGGATCGCCGCCAAGGCCGCGCCGGTCGTCATGCCCGCGGCGCGATCGGCGTCGATCAACTGCATCCTCCGCACCGGCGAGAGCCGCGCAAACCCGTTCAGCACATCGGGCTCCAGGGCCTGCACCCAGATCGCCGCAGCCGGCGCCACGTAACCCTCGGTGGTCAGCTCCCGCGCCAGCCGCTCGTCGACCGGCAGCCCCAGACCGGCGAAGTACGCGACCCTCATGAGCCTTGGGCAGACGCCTACCGTGCGCGCGGTGCGCACGCAGCCGTCGCGCGCCAGCTGCAGCACCTCGGGCAGCGTCAGGATCGGTTCCTTGCCGTTGTACCTGAGGTTCTGCGGCCGCATGCCGGCAAGCCGCTCGCGGCAGAACAGCGTCTTCAGCTCGGCGAGAGTGAAGTCCTCGGTGAACCATCCCTGCACGGCCTGGCCGTCGAGGGTCTTGGTGGTGCGGCGGGCGGCGAATTCGGGCCGGGCGGCGATGTCCGTGGTGGCGGACAGCTCGTTGTCGCGTCGGGCGACCAGGACGCCGTCGCTGGTCGGGAAGAGGTTGACCTGGACAAAGTCGCTGCCCTGGTCGATCGCCAGCGCCAGCGCCGAGGCGGTGTCCTCGATCCGCTCCTCCGCGGCGCCACCCTCGGCGATGATCAGGGGCTGAACCGCGGCGGCGCTTGCGAGCGCTGGCGCAAGGCTCGCGGCGGCGGCCAGAAGGCCGAAGTCCCGGCGCGAGAGTCCCGGTCCGCTCAAGCCGCCGCCGCTCCGATCCGCTCGATCAGCGCCGAGTGAATCGCCGGGTTTGCGGCGCAGACCGATCCCTTGCCGAGCATGTCCTGGCCGCCGTCGGCGTCGCTGACCGTGCCGCCCGCTTCGCTCACCAGCAGCAACCCGGCGGCGATGTCCCACGCCCCGAGATCGCGCTCCCAGAAGCCATCGAACCGGCCGGCGGCGACCCAGGCCAGGTCGAGCGCCGCCGCTCCGAACCGCCGCACGCCGGCGACGCGCTGGCTGAGCTGGTGCAGCTCGCGCAGGAACATCCCGTGCTGGCCGTGGCCCAGGAACGGGATCCCGGTCGCAAGCACCGCCTCGTCGAGCCGCGTCCGCGCCGACACCCGCAGTCGCCGGTCGTTGAAGAACGCCCCGCGTCCGCGTTCCGCCCAGAAGAGGTCGTGGTTGGCCGGATTGTAAGTGACGGCCGCGACGATCACGCCCTCGCGCTCCAGTGCCACGTTGACGGCGAAGTGCGGGATGGCGTGCAGGAAGTTGGTGGTGCCGTCGAGCGGGTCGACGATCCAGCGGTGGGTCTTGTCGGTGCCGGGCACAAGGCCGCGCTCCTCGCCCAGGAAGCTGTAGCCGGGCCGCACGCGCGCCAGTTCCTCGAACAGCACCTGCTCGGCCTTCAGGTCGGCGGCGCTGACGAAATCCGCCGCGCCCTTCTTGGAGACCTGCAGCTCGCCGACCTCTCCGAAGTCGCGCGCCAGGCCGCGGGCGGCTTTGCGCACCGCGTCGATCATCACCTTCAGGAGCGCGGAGGGCGTAGACAACGGTCGGGATTGCCTTCTGGACGCGTCGGAAAATGGTCGGCGAACCTATCGACCGCATACCACGTGCGCAAGGCGATGCGATTGCGTTGCCGAAAGACGCGTCCGAGCGCGTCGTTCGGTAACGGAATGACATACAATTAACGCAGCGACGGACCATCGTGAGGTAAGCTTCTAAGCCGCCCGCGCGCCTGGGCGGAAATATTTCATTGGGGAATTTCAACGCCATGGCCGAAACCGGTCCGCCATTCGCCGCGCTTCGATTCCTGGAGGCCGCCGCGCGCCTCCGCGGTTACAGCGCCGCGGGCGCTTCGCTCGGGGTTACCCACAGTGCGGTCAGCCAAGCCGTGCGCCGCCTCGAGCGCCTTTACGGTCGGGTGCTGTTCCGCCGCCGCGGCATGCAGATGGCGCCTACCGCGGCCGCCCTCGCCCTCGCCGACGCCTATCGCGAGGCGGAGCGGATCATGGCGCGCGCCGAGGGGCGGATTCGAACCGCGGACGCCCCACCGGCGCTGGTGGTCTCGACCCTGCCCAGCATCGCCAAGCTCTGGCTCTCCTCGCGCCTCGAGCGTCTACGGGACGCGTTGCCGGATATCGGCGTCGAGGTTCGCACCGGCCGCGAGCTCGCCAACCTGAAGACCGACGGCGTCGATGTCGCCCTGCGCATCGGTCCGGGCGGCTGGCCGGGCGTGCGGGCGGAGTTGCTGTTCGAGGAGTATGTCTTCCCCGTCTGCAGCCCGGAGTTTCTGACGCGGAACAAGGCGCGGGTCGACGCCGGCCTGGCCGGCTTGCCGTTGATCCGGGAAGACGTGGATCTGTGGCCGCTCTGGTTCGCGGCGGCGGGCCTGCGCCCCCAACCGGCGGGCGCCGGTCCGACCTTCGACGATTCGTCGCGCACCGTCGACGCCGCGGCCGCAGGGCTCGGGGTGGCGCTTGCTCGCCGACTGCACGCGCAGGAGGCGCTGGCCGCGGGGCGGCTGGTGCGTATCTCGCCGATCTCCGTGCGCGACCCGTATTCCTGCTACCTCGTCTGGCGGGAGGATAATCCGCGGATCGCCGCCATTCGGCGCTTCGCCGACTGGGTGCTGGCCGAGTGCGATAGCGCCGGCTTGCTGAAGGCGGCCTAAGGCGTCGTCCGCGCGGCGAGCCCAGCCGCGATTTCGGCGTTGAACGCTTCGACGGCGGCGCCGGGGCCGTTCGGATAGGTCCACACCGCCGACGATGCCGCGATGAAGTCCGCGCCCGCCGTCACCAGCGGTCGGCAGTTGGCCGGGGTGATGCCTCCGATCGCCACGCACGGCGCCAGCATGGTCTCCTGCCAGATCTCCAGGATCTCCAGGTCGGCGCGGGTCTTCGCGGCCTTGGTCGTCGTCGGGAAGAAGGCGCCGAACGCCACGTAGTCGGCCCCGGCCTCCGCGGCTTCCATGGCCAGGTGCCGGCTGTCGTGGCAGGTCACGCCGACGATCCGATCCGCGCCGACCAGCCGCCGCGCCTCGGCGTAGGGCGCATCGTCCTGGCCGATGTGCACGCCGTCGCAGTCCAGCCGGGCGGCGAGGTCGGGTCGGTCGTTCAGGATCAGCGCGACGTCGCGGGCGCGGGTCATCGGCGCCAGCACGCGCGCCGCGGCCTCGATCACCTCGTCCGGCGCGCCCTTCAGCCGCAACTGCAGCGCCCCGACGTCGCCGCCTTCCAGGGCCGCCGCGACCTGATGACCGAACGCGGCCAGATCGTCGACGCCGGGCGGCGTGATCAGATAGAGGCGACAAGCGGGCGGCATGCCGCGACAAACCCCGCCCTCAGGACGAAGGCAAGAGCGCTCTCAGCCCGTAGGCGACAAGCGCGGCGGCCAGGGCGGCGGCCACCGAAAGCCCGACGAACCAGGCGAGCCGTCGCCAGAGAGCCGGGCGGGGCGCGTTCGGCTCGGGCGGGCCTTCAATGATAGCCTTCGCCTTCGGCCACCTTGCCCCGGAACACCCAGTAGACCCATCCGGTGTAGCCCAGGATGAAGGGCAGGATGACTCCGAGGCCCCAGGTCAGCAACGTGAGCGCGCCGTCGTCGTTGGCCGCCTGGCGGAAGGTCAGGCCATAGGGCGCCACGTACGGAAAAAAGCTCGCGGCCAGGCCGAGGTAGCCCGAGACGAACACCACCACGGCGCCCACGAAGGGTCCGCCGTGCGACCTGCGGGCGAGGCCCGCCGCGACGATCGCCAAACCCACCGCGCCGAGGACCGGGATTGGCGACAGCCTCGCCAGGCGGGCGAGATCGAACCCGGCGCCGGTCCAGCCCCAGCGTCCGGCGATCTCGGGGTGCGCAAACAGCGTCGCCACGCTCACCAACGTCAGCAGCGCGGCGACCAGCGCGGCGGCGACGGCGGCCCACTTGCGCGCATCCCCATGCAGATTGTCTCGGGTCTTGATCATCAACCAGCCCGCGCCGAGAAGGGCGTAGCCGCAGACGAGGCCCAGGGCGGTGAGCAAGGCGTAGGGGCTGAGCCAATCCAGCGCGCCGCCGACGAAGACGCCGCTCGCCAGCTTGACGCCTTGGATGAACCCGCCCAGCGCCAGCCCCTGCGCCGCCGCCGCGGTGATGGAGCCGAGCGCGAAGGCGAAGGTCCAGCCCGCTTTGCCGCGCCGCCGTCCCCGCGCCCGGAACTCGAAGGCGACGCCGCGCAGGATGAGGGCCAACAGCATCAGCATGACCGGCAGGTAGAGCGCCGGCAGCAGCGCCGCATAGGCGCCCGGGAAGGCCGCCAGGAGACCGCCGCCGCCGAGCACCAGCCAGGTCTCGTTGCCATCCCAGTAGGGGGCGATGGCGGCCATCATCACGTCCCGCTCCGCGCTGGAGCGGGCGAACGGGAAGAGGATGCCGACACCGAGGTCGAACCCGTCGAGCAGCACGTAGAGGAAGACGGCTGTCGCGATGACGGCGACCCAGACGAGCGGTAGGTCGAGGGTCATGGGCCCGGCTCCGGCGGCGCCGCCGCGAGCGGCGTTCCGGGCGCACGCTCGCCGTCCGTCGTCGGAGCGCTCGCGCCCAGCGCCGGGCCTTCGGCCATGAGCCGCAGGATGTAGAGCACGCCGGCTCCGAAAATGATCGCGTAGATGGTCAGGAAGGCGAGCAGCGACGCCGAGACCTCGTGCGTGGTGACCGGCGAGACGCCGTCCGACGTCCGCATCAGCCCGTAGATCACCCAGGGCTGGCGGCCGACCTCGGCCGTGGTCCAGCCGGCGATGACCGCCACGAACCCTGCCGGCCCCATCAGGACCGTGGCGCGCAGGAACAGACGCGTCCGCTCGAGCCCCTTGCGCCACCAGAGCAACAGCCCCCACACCCCGAGCCCGATCATGGCCAGACCCAGCCCCACCATCACGCGGAAGGACCAGAACACGACAGCCGACGGCGGCTGATCTCTGGGGGCGAAGCTCTTCAGGCCGCGCACCACCGCGCCGGCGTCGCCCGTGGTGATGAAGCTCCCGAGCGCGGGAACCGAGACCTCCCAGTCGTTGCCCTGCCGCGCCCGATCCGGCCAGGCGACGATGTGGAACGGTTGCGCGGCGCGAGTTTCCCAGAAGCCCTCGATGGCCGCGAGCTTGGCCGGCTGGCGATGGGTGACGTCCTTGCCCGAGGCGTCGCCCACCACCAGTTGCAGCGGCGCCACCACGGCGTACATGCCGATCGCCATCCGCAGCGCGATCCGCGACTCCGCCTGGCCGGCGTCGCGCAGCAGCTGGAAAGCCGAGGCGGCGCCCACCGCCAGCGCAGTGGTGAGGTAGGCCGCGAGCACCATGTGGGCGAAGCGCTCCGGGAAGGTCGGCGAGAAGATCACTTGCCACCAGTCGGCCGCCGCAAAACGGCCGTCGCCGAGGATGCGGTAGCCGCTCGGAACCTGCATCCAGCTGTTGGCCGATATGATCCAGAACGCCGACACCAGTGTGCCGCCCGCGACGAGGCAAGTCGCGAGGAAGTGCAGGCCCGGCCCCACGCGCTTCCACCCGAACAGCATCACGCCCAGGAAGCTGGCCTCGAGGAAGAACGCCGTCAGCACCTCGAAGGCGAGCAGCGGGCCGATCACCCCGGCCGCCAACCGCGAGAAGGCCGACCAGTTGGTCCCGAACTCGTAGCTCATCACCACCCCGGTCACGACGCCCATGCCGAACGAGATGGCGAAGATCCGCAGCCAGAACAGATAGAGTCGCTGCAGGACCTCGCGCCGCGTGATCAGCCAGGACGCCTCGAGCACGGCGAGAAAGCTCGCAAGGCCGATGGTGAAGCTCGGAAAGATGATGTGGAACGCCAGCGTGAAGGCGAACTGCAGGCGCGACAGCAGGAGAGCGTCGAGGGCCATCGGGTCGATAGACTACACCGACGCCGGCCCAAGCCTAGGCTTTCAGGCCGACCTCCGTCCGGATCAGGCGGCTCTCTCGAGCGAGCCCTCCCACTTGCCCAGGCTGGCGAGGCCGTTCATCCGGGCGCGGTGGGCGAACGCGCGCTGCGCCGCGGCCACGTTCTCGCGCTTGCCCGCCCAGGCCTTCTGCGGCGCATGCTGCAGGGCGCGGCCATAGGAGAAGGTGAGCTTCCAGGGCAGCGGCCCCGTCTGGTTCATGGCGTTGAGGTGCGCCGTCGCCAGCTCGTCGCTTTGGCCGCCGGACAGGAAGGCGACGCCGGGCACGGCGGCCGGCACGCAGGCCTTCAGCGTCGACAAGGTGCGGTGGGCGACCTCGTCGATCGAGGCCTGATGCGGGCAATCGGCGCCTGCGACCACCATGCTCGGCTTCAGCACCATGCCTTCCAGCGCCACCCGCTGTTCGACCAACTCGGCGAACACCGTGTGCAGCGTCCAGCGCGTCGCCGCTTCGCAGGCGTCGATGTCGTGGTCGCCGTCCATGAGCACCTCGGGTTCGACGATGGGGACGACCTGCTCGGACTGGCAGATCGCGGCATAGCGAGCCAGGGCGTGGGCGTTGGCCTTGATCGAGCCCCAGGTGGGGCGGCCACCGCCAATGAAGAGGGTCGCGCGCCACTTCGCGAAGCGCGCGCCGCGTTCGAAGTCCTTGGCCAGCTGCGCGCCGAGGCCGTCGAGGCCCTCGGTCAGCGTTTCGCCCGGGAAGCCCGCCATCGGCTTGGCGCCCTGGTCGACCTTGATCCCAGGGACGGCGCCGGCGCGGCGGATCAATTCCACCAGCGGCGTGCCGTCCGCAGCGTCCTGGTAAAGCGTCTCGCCAAACAGGATGACGCCCGAGATGTGGCTCATCCCCTCCGCGCCGCGAAACAGCAGCTCGCGATAGTCGCGGCGGTTTTGCTCGGTGTTCTCGACACCGATCGCGTCGAACCGCTTTTGGATGGTCGCGGTCGATTCGTCGGCCGCCAGAATGCCCCTGCCGGGCCTCACCATTTGCTCAGCTATGGCGTTGAGCGCCTGTAGATCCATATCCGTCCCCCGGATGTCATTGTCTTTTTTTAAGTTTCAAGGGCTTGCACCCCCGGAAGGGTTTTCCCTTCCATCCATTCAAGAAACGCGCCACCCGCGGTCGAGACGAAGGTGAAGTCGCCCGCGACCTGGGCTGCGTGCAAGGCGGCCACGGTATCACCTCCGCCGGCCACCGCCACAAGCTTGCCCGCCTTGGCGAGCGCCGCGGCGTGGCGCGCCGCCGCCATGGTGCCCTTGTCGAAGGGCGGGACCTCGAACACGCCGAGCGGGCCGTTCCAGATCAAGGTCTTCGAGCCATCCATCGCCTTGCACAGACGCTCCACCGTTCTCGGCCCGGCGTCGAGAATGCGCTCGTCGTCATCGACGTCGCCGAGCTCGCGATCGTGCGCCGGCGCGCCCTTCCAGGCCTTCTCCGCCACCACAACGTCGATCGGCAGCAGCAGTTCACAGTGTCGGGCCTGGGCGAAAGCCGTGATGCCGCGCGCGGTGTCGGCCAGCTCCGGCTCGCAATAGGACGCCCCGACCTTCCACCCGTCGGCGTAGAGAAACGTATTGGCCATGCCGCCGCCGATGGCGAGCGTGTCCAGCTTGACGATCAAGTTGTGCAAGAGGTCGAGCTTGGTCGACACCTTCGAGCCGCCGACGATGCCGAGCACCGGCCGCTGCGGCGAGCCGAGCGCGGACTCCAGGGCGGAGAGCTCCCGTCGCATGGCCTCGCCCGCGTAGGCCGGAAGCAGGTGCGCCAGGCCTTCGGTGGAGGCGTGGGCCCGGTGCGCGGCCGAGAAGGCGTCGTCGACATAGAGGTCGCCATTCGCGGCCAGGGCCTTGGCGAACTCGGGGTCGTTCGTCTCCTCGCCAGCATGGTAGCGGACGTTCTGCAGCAGCAGCACGTCGCCGTCCTTCATCGCGGCCACCGCCTTCGCGGCCGTCTCGCCGATGCAATCCTCGGCGAAGGCGACCGGAGACCCGAGCAGCTGCTCCAGCGGCGCCACCACCGGCTTGAGGCTCATCGATGGCACGCGTTTGCCCTTGGGGCGGTCGAAGTGGGAGAGAAGGATGGTCTTGGCGCCGCCCGCCTTCAGTTTGCGGATGGTCGGCAGGGCCGCCTCCAGGCGCGTGGCGTCCGTCACCTTGCCGTCTTCCAGCGGCACGTTGAAATCGACGCGCACCAGGACGCGCTTGCCTCTCACATCGACGCCGTCGAGCGTGCGAAACGTCGTCATTCTCCTCTCCCGTGCAGGAGGAGAGCGAGCCCGCGTCTCAACCCAGCTTGCCCATGGCGAGCGCGACATCCGCCATGCGGGTCGAGAAGCCCCACTCGTTGTCGTACCAGGACAACACGCGCACCAGCCCGCCGTCGACCACCTGCGTCTGAGGCAGGGCGGCCGTGGACGAGGCGGCGATGTGGTTCAAGTCGATCGACACCAGCGGATCGTCGGTCACCGCCAGCACGCCTCGCAACGGCCCAGCCGAGGCGGCGGCTGTCAGCGCGGTGTTGATCTCGTCCTTGGTCGTGGCGCGGCCCGGCACGATGTTCAGGTCGACCACGGAGACGTTGGGCGTCGGCACGCGGATCGCCGCGCCGTCGAGCTTGCCCGCGAGTTCGGGGATCACCAGCCCGATCGCCTTCGCCGCGCCCGTCGAGGTGGGGATCATCGACATCGCCGCGGCGCGGGCGCGATAGAGATCGTGATGCAGCGTGTCCAGCGTCGGCTGGTCGCCCGTGTAGGCGTGCACCGTGGTCATGTAACCGCGCTCGATCCCAACCGTGTCCAGCAGCACCTTGGCGATGGGCGCGAGGCAATTGGTGGTGCAGGAGCCGTTGGAGACCACGATGTCGTCCGCGGTCAGCGTCTCGTGGTTCACGCCGAAGACGATGGTCTTGTCGACCCCGTCGGCCGGAGCGGAAATCAGCACGCGCCTGGCGCCGGCGACGAGGTGCGCGCTCGCCTTGTCCTTCGATGTGAAGAGACCGGTGCACTCGAGCGCGATATCGACGCCCAGGTCCCTGTGCGGCAGCTTCGAGGGGTCGCGCTCGGCGGTGACCTTGATCTTGCCCAGCCCGACGTCGATCGTATCGCCGTCGACGGTGACCAGCCCCGGGAAGCGGCCGTGCACCGAGTCGTAGCGCAGCAGGTGGGCGTTGGTCTCGACCGGCCCGAGATCGTTGACCGCCACCACTTGGATGTCGCGCCGTGCGAATTCGACGATCGACCGCAGCACCAGCCGGCCGATGCGCCCAAAGCCGTTGATGGCGACGCGCAGAGCCATGCGTGGAGTTCCTTCGTGTCTGCCCCGGATATGGCGGCGGGTGTTGCGGGCCGGGGACGGCGAAGTCAAGGCTTTGCAAGTCGCAGGCCGGCCCGCGGTCTTCGCCGGTCTCGCCGACGAGTTCCTACGGCGCCACGTCCGGCCCGCGGGCGCTGGGCGTTGATTTCAGCGCCATGGTCGCCGTGGCAAGAAGCCAGCCGAGCCGCAGGAGCGAACCCGCGCGTCATGCGTTTGGAGCGAGGGGTTCATCGTCCCGGAGTTCGCAATGTTCCCCCTCCCAGAGCTTCCTTACGCCTATACCGCGCTCGAGCCCGTGATCTCGGCGCGCACGCTGCGGTTCCATCACGACAAGCACCATCGCGCTTACGTCGAAGCAACCAATGATTTGCTGCCGCCCAGGGGGGCGGGCGCGAGCCTGGAGGACGTAATCCGCCGGGCGCCCGCGCTGCATGACGGAACCGCCCTTTTCAACAACGCCGCGCAAGCCTGGAACCATGCCTTCTTCTGGGTCTCCATGACAGGGCGCCGCGACAAGCCGTCGACTGAGTTGATCGACGCCATCACGGCGTCGTTCGGCGATCTGCGGGGACTGCGCGAACGGTTCGTCGAAGCCGGGGCGACTCACTTCGGTTCCGGTTGGGTCTGGCTGGCGTCCAACAACCTCGGCCGGCTCTCGCTCAAGACCACCCACGACGCCGGCAACCTCCTGAGCGAGCCGGACGCCATGCCGTTGCTGACTTGCGACCTCTGGGAGCACGCCTATTACCTGGATCACCAGAACGACCGCAGGGCTTTCCTCGCTGGCTGGTTCGACTTGTTGGCGAACTGGTCCCTCGCCTCGGTGCAGTTCGCGGCGGCGCGAGGCGTCGGCGAGGCCTGGCATTACCCGACGACAGCCGGCCGCCCCGCGATGCGGCGCGCCGGCTGAGGCGAAACTGCGCCGCGCCGCCACGTCCGCTCCCGGCGTGGCGGCGCGATCGTTCCGACTAACCTCCCGCCATGTGCCAGAGAATGCCGAAACCCAAGGCGGCGATGACCAGCGCGGCCGGCAGCACCACCATCTGGGCGTAGGCCTCCCGGCCCTTCAACATGCCCGACCAGGTCTCGACCTGACCCCTCAGGAACGCATTGAACCAGCGCGCTCGACCGCGCACCGGGTGATCGGAGGTGAGAAAGCCGCCGCAAACGATCGCGAAGAACATCAATCCGAGAAGGGTCACGACGCCCAGCGTGAGCCCGGCGCCCGGACCGCCGAAACAGGTCCAGACGACCAGGATGAACAAGGCGTAGAGGGCGACGACGGAGATGACCGCCCAAGGATGCACGCCCCTTCGCCCGATGTCGTTTTCCAACGCGCGAAACTCGAGAAAGTCCCCCGACGCCACTGTCGGGCTGGAAAGGTCCGTCCGGGTGCTCGAACCCTCCCGCGCGTTGGCGGCGATCAAATCCGCCGGCCCCACGCCAATTGTCCGCTGCATCATACTCCACTCGACATAGAGCGCTCGACGCTCATCGCAGCCCGTCACCCTAGAACGAAGGCGCAATGGGCCGCGTTCCTAACGCTCGGATTAACTTCACGACATGAGGGAACGACCGGTCGCGCTTGGCGTTGATCGGTGCAGGCGAGGGGGCGATGCCGTATGAGGCAGATCTCCAATGCTGAAACTCCTGCTGATATCCGCAAGCGTGTTGTCGGCGGTTCCCACGCTGGCACTCGCCCGCGTTGACTACAACCGCGCGGCCTCGGCTCGCGCGGCGCACACCTGGGCGTTCGAGGCTCGTACGATGGCCCCGCAGGTCTCCCAACAAGCCGCGCTCGATCCGCAAGGTCCGACCCTCGTCGCCAGCGCCCCGGTCCCGGACACGCCGGCCAACCGCGCGCGCTACGGTCAGCCCCTGTCGCACGCCGGGCGCATGACCGCGCCGATCGGAGACTGATGCTCGCCACGACGTCGCGGCCGTCTCGCTGGGCCGCGACGGCTCACTTCTCTTCGGGTCCAGCAAATGAGGCACCTAGTCAGCGTATCGATGTTAACCGCCGCCCTCGCCGTCTCGGGCAGCGCGCTCGCCGCGACTCCGCCGAGCGGCGCCGCGCAGCAGGCGGCGACGCAGCCGCCGACGACGGGGCAATCGGTGACAGAGGCGCCGGCTGCTCGACAGCCGGCGATGGCCCGAGCGGGGCCTGCGGCGGCGCCGGGAACTCTCGCCGGCGACGCCGTCGCGGCGCTCGAGAAGGTCTGCCTGCCGGTTTTGCACGGAGGCAAGCTGGAAGCGAGCGCTCGCGCGGCGGGTTTCAAGCTGCGTGACGGCGTCTGGACCCTCACCGAGTCTGGCGACCGAAGCATCATGCTCAACCCGCCCGATCCGGTGAACCCGCGTGACTGCGGCGCGACGATCACGGCGCGGGCCGCCGACGATCCGGCGGTGCGCGCCGCGGTCGACGCGTGGGCTCAGTCGCAGACGCCGCCCCTGACCGTGGTGAAGTCGGCCGTTCTCGTGCCGGGCTCCACCTGGCAAACCTCGACGTGGCAAGCCCAGACGCCCGCCGGCGAGGAAGGCGTCGCGCTCAGTCAGCAAGAGCCGGCGGCGTCGTCGCCGCCGAACACCCCCAGCCAGTCCAACCTGCTGGTCAGCCTCACGCCCGCGTAGCGATCTCGTCATGGCCGACACCACGGCAGACTCCGGGATGATGACGCAGGCGACGGCGGCGGGCGAGTCGAGCCGACGGGACTTCATCTTCTACGCGGCAGGCGCCATGACCATCGGCGCTGCGGCCGCCGCGGCCTGGCCGCTTCTCGACCAGATGGAGCCGGCGGCGGACGCCCTCGCCGTCGGCAGCCCGATCACCGTCGACATTTCCAAGGTGCAGCCGGGGCAACAGATCATCGTGGTCTGGCGCAAGAACCCGATGTTCATCGTCCGGCGCACGTCGGCCATGCTCGCCGAGCTCACGAACCCCGCGGCCCTGGCGATGCTGCGGGACCCCAACTCGGAGACCAAGCAGCAGCCGCCTTACGCGCGGAACTGGGCGCGCGCGGTCAACCCGGAGTACCTGGTGCTGGTCGGCATCTGCACCCACCTCGGGTGCATTCCCGGCTTCCGGCCCGTGCCTGCCCAGCTCGGCCCGGGCTGGCCCGGCGGATGGCTCTGCCCGTGCCACGGCTCCAAGTACGACCTGGCCGGCCGGGTTTTCAAATCCGTCCCCGCGCCGCTGAACCTGCCGGTGCCGCCCTATCGGTTCGAAGGCGCCACGTCGCTGGTCATCGGCGAGAACCCCGCCGGCGCGACGTTTTCGATGGCGGATATCCAGACTCTGTGACCGGCGTGACCAGGGTGATTGCGAAACGTTCATCCCGCGGCCGGTCCATCGGCGTGGAACCGCCACAATCGCTTCTTACATCACGAAGTGATGTAAATGCCGAGCCCGGCTGCGATCTGCGGGACAGGGAATCGGTGACTGACTCTTGGGTGCAGCAATGGTTCGAAAGAAGAAACTCGTCCTTGGTTCCGCGGCGAGCCTCGCCGCCATCCTGCTCGTCGGCGCCGGCGGCTGCCTGGCGATCGCCGTCGCGGAACCTGCCTCGCACGCCGTAAATCCCCCGGTCGCGGCCGCGCCCGGCGCGCCGGAGAGCTTCGCGGACATCGTGGCGAAGGTGGCGCCGGCGGTGGTCTCGATCGACGTCGTGCAGAAGGCGCAGCCGAGTCCGGTCCAACTCAATGGCGCGGCGCCTTTCCCGTTCCCAATGCCGAACCAGGGAAACCAGCCCTTTGGCTTCAGCTTCAAATGGGTCAGTCCGCAACAGGGTGGGCAGGCTCCGCCCACGCACGCCTCGGGCTCGGGTTTCTTCATCTCGCCCGAGGGCTACATCGTCACCAACGACCACGTGGTCGGCGACGCCGAGAAGATCACGGTGCACACCAGCGACAGCCACACCTATCCGGCGACGGTGATCGGGCGCGACCCGGCGACCGACCTTGCCGTCATCAAGGTCTCCGGCGGCCCGTTCCCGTATGTGAGCTTCGAGAACCGCGGCTCGCCCCGGGTCGGCGACTGGGTGGTCGCCGTCGGCAATCCGTTCGGCCTCGGCGGCACCGCGACGGCCGGCATCGTCTCGGCCCTCGGGCGGGAGAACGTCAGCGGCTCCGCGTTCGTCAACTACATGCAGATCGACGCGCCGATAAACCACGGCAACTCGGGCGGCCCGACGTTCGACGTGGAGGGTCGCGTGGTCGGCGTGAACACCGCGATCTTCACGCCCTCCGGCGGCTCGGTCGGGATCGGGTTCGACATTCCCGCCGACGTGGCCGCGAGCGTCACAAAGCAGCTGATCGCCGACGGCAAGGTCACGCGCGGCTACATCGGGGCGACCGTCCAGTCCCTCTCCCCGGACCTCGCGAGCAGCCTGGGGCTTCCCGCGGCCAAGGGCGCCATCGTCGACCAGCTGTCGCCGGGCGGCCCCGCGCAGCAGGCCGGCCTCAGGACAGGCGACGTGATCCTCGCGGCCGACGGCAAGTCCGTCGATGATGCATCGGCGCTCACGCGCCAGGTCGCGCTCGCGCACCCGGGCGACGACATCACGCTGGCTGTGGTTCGCGACGGCGAGCGGCGCCTCATCCAGGTGCGGTCGGGTCTGCGTCCCTCGGAAGTCTCGCTCGCCAGCAACACCGGCCCGTCCCCCGGCAACCCAGGCGCGGGACCGGCGGTGTTGGGCATGCAGGTGGCGCCGGATCCGAATGGCGGGCTGGTGGTCGAACAGGTCGCTCCCGACTCGGCCGCCGCCGACAGCGGACTGCAGAGCGGCGACGTCATCCTGAGGGCCGGCGACCAACACGTCGCGTCGACGGCGGACCTGTCGCGGGCGGCGGCTGGCGCGCGCGACGCGGGTCGCCGCAACCTGCCGCTGCTGGTCGCTCGAGGCGGCCAGAGGATGTACGTCCCCATCGGCATCACCGCCCAGGCGGGCTGATCCGCCGCGCCCCCCCGTCGGTTCGCCCGACGAGCCGAAGCTTGACAGGACGAACGCATCTCCCACCCAGCTAGGCGATGCGTATCGGTTCCGCGTCTCGTGCGCGTCGGCCTGAGCGTGCGCCACGGAGCGGCGCCGGACGCGCGTGGCGCGGCGGGCCGCGGCTGGCCCTCGGGCTGCTGCTGCTGGCCGGCGTCACCAACTACATCGACCGCATTACCCTTTCGGTCGCCAACCCGCTGATCGCCGCCGACCTGCACCTGAGGCCGAGCGGGATGGGACTGCTGCTGTCGGCGTTCCTGTGGGCCTACGCCCTGGCCCAGGCGCCCGTCGGCGCGCTGATCGACCGCTTCGGCCCCAGGCGCGCGCTCGGCGGGGCGATGGCGCTATGGTCGGCGGCGCAAGCCGCGGCGGGCCTCGCGACCGGGTTGCCCAGCTTCATCGCGGCGCGACTGCTCCTGGGCGTGGGCGAGGCGCCGCAGTTCCCGGCCGCTGCGCGGGCGGTGAGCCAGTGGTTCGAGCCCCGCCATCGCGGGCTGGCGACCGGCGTGTTCAACTCGGCCTCGACGCTCGCGCCCGCCCTGGGGCCGCCGCTGGTGACGGCGCTGATGCTGGGCTTCGGCTGGCGCGGCGCCTTCATCGCCACCGGCCTCGCCGGCGGTCTCGTCGCGCTGCTCTGGCTGACGCTCTACCGGGATCAACCCGCCCCGGTCGAAGTCCGCTCGATGCTCCCCTGGCGTCGCCTGATCTCCGCCCCGACGCTCTGGGTCATGGCGCTGGGCAACGCCGGGTCGGGGTACATGAGCTGGTTCTACGCGGCCTGGCTCCCCGGCTACCTGGAGATGGAGCGCCACCTCAGCATCCCCAGGACCGGCTGGGTCGCCGCCGCGCCCTACCTCTGCGGCTTCGTCGGCAGCCTCGCCGGCGGCTGGCTCTGCGACCGGCTGCAGCGCGCCGGGCTTGCCCCCATCGCCAGCCGCAAGGCGCCGATCGTGGCGGGCCTCGCCGCCGGCGGCGCGTTCACCGCGCTGGCGATCCTCGCCCGCACCGACGTCAGCGCCGTCGTGGCGATCGCCGCCGCCCTGTTCTTCGCCAACCTGGCCGGGGCGGCGATCTGGGCGCTGGCGGTGAGCGCCGCGCCGCCGGGGGCGGTGGCCTCGGTCGGGGCGATCCAGAATTTCGGCGGGCTGATGGGCGGAGCGCTGGCGCCTATCGTCACCGGCCTGCTGGTCGAAGCCACGCACTCCTTCGTCCCGGCCCTAGCGACGACGGCCCTCGCGGCCTTCGGCGGCGCGACGGTCTACCTGGTGGGCGTCCGCCGCCCTATAGCGACTTGATAGGACCGTTCGCGCAGCAATCCTTCTCCCGCAGGGGGCCTGTTGCGCAATTCGATGAGATCGCTCCGAAAGCTCCCTTCCCCCTTGCGGGGAAGGGTTGGGGATGGGGGTGTCAGCTCGGTCGTCGTCGATTCGGCTTGGGAAGCTCCGAGTCCTGACGGCAGGCAGTCGTGCTCGCACCCCCACCCCCGACCCCTCCCCGCAGGGGGGAGGGGAGTTTTGCAACAGCCCCGCAGGGGGAGAAGGAACCAGGCTGAGCCCTACAGCGCCGCCACCTTCGCCCGATAGGCTTCGCGGGCCGCCTTGAAGCTCTCGAACGGGAACTTGATCGGCACGCCCTCCAGCGCCGCCAGCAGCATCTCCAGGTGCGCCTCCCAGCCGGCGCAGGCGCGGCCCGGGTCCTCGCCCGCCGGAACGGTCAGCGTCAGGTCGAGGCGCGTTCCGTCGCCCTCGGGCGTCACCTCCCAGCGCACCGGCCGATCGGGTTCGCCGGGCGAACTCCACGAGTACTCGAGCCGCGCGCCCTCCTCATAGGCGCTCACCCGGCTGTCGATCACCGCGCCCGAGTCCGCGAAGTCCAGCCGGGCGACCCCGCCGACGCGCGGCTCGATGCGGCCAGGCGCCAGCCATTCGGGCAGCCTGGCCGGATCAGTCAACATGCGCCAGACGGCTCCCGGCGGGTGATCGATCAACCGCGTCAGCCGCGCCTCCACCACCTCGCCCCGCCGCGTCAGCGTCGCCAGTTCGTCCATCGCAACCATCCTCTGCCAATGCGTGCGTGGTTCGAGACGCGCTCTGACGCGCGCTCCTCACCATGACGAGAAGTGGGGCAAATCCAATATCCCCATCATCCTGAGGAGCCTGCGCAGCGGGCGTCTCGAAGGACGCAGGCACGTTCTGCAACTGCTTCAGCCAGGTGCGCCAGCGCCTGCGCCGCCTTGATCCTCGTCAAAGGTTGGCGAACCTTAGGTCGCCGTCGCCTCGCTTGGGAGGGCCTGAGTTGTCTCGGTCGCCGTCGAGGCCGCCGGCGCGGCCTGCCCATACAGCTTCAGCTTGAACGGACCGAACCAGAGCACCTTGCCCAGGCCGCGGATCGCCCGGTCGAGCACGAAGGCGCGGTCCGGGGCGCGGGCCAGCCACTTGGCGGCGGCCAGCGCACCGAAGATCGCGGCCTGCGCCACGCCCACCGCCATCCAGCCCAGCGCGCCCGCCAGGTCGCGGGGCCTTCCGGTATAGCAATGATAGGGCGGGGACTGGCCATAGACGAAGGCGCGCTTCAACGCATAACCGAGCCGCAGCCGCTCCGGCGCCGGGTCTTCCCAGACCCAGGCCGCCGGCGCCCAGCAGAACCTCGCGCCGACCTCGCCCATCGCCCGGAACAGCACATCGTCCTCGCCGCCGGTCTGATTGGCGCGCTCGGCGAAGGGGCGCAGGGGATCGGGCAGGGCCGCCCGGCGGATCAGCGAGTTGCCGCAGCCATAGGGCGTCTCGATCGGCCCGGCCTCGCCCGGCCCGTGCCGCGAGAAGAACCATTCGAGATAGGCCTGGTGGGCGGTCCCAGCCGGCGCGCGGCCCCGGACCGGCCCGAACACCACGTCCGCCTCGTAGGCCTCTAACGCCGCGAGCAGGGCCGTCAGCCACTGCATCGGCGCCTCCTCGTCGTCGTCGAGGAAGGCGATCAGCGGCGCTCGGGCAGCGGCGGTCGCGGCGTTGCGGGCGTTGGCGACGCCGGCGCGCGGCTCGTGCACAAAGCGAACCGGAACCGACGCTTTGGCGCCCAGCCGGCCGATCAGGGCCTTGGCGGAGGGCCGCGCATCGTTGTCCACGACCACCAGCTCGTAGCGGATGCCGCCGAGCCCAGCCTGCGCCAGCGCGGACTTCGCGGCCCTCGCCAGCTGCTCGGGCCGCCGCTGGGTGAGGATGACCAGGCTGACGTGCGGGTCGGTCGACATCGGGACTTGGGAGGACATTGCGCCCGGACCGTGCAGGCTTCATGCCGCTCTTCTGAGGCTTAATATAAGTTCCAATCTCAGTGTCATCCCGGACGGAGCGGCGCAGATCCGGGATCTCCTCAGCACCCGCGGTGAAAAGCAGATCCCGGATGAGTCCCGCTGCGCG
>DATJRL010000072.1:0-4869 GCA_035504785.1 Caulobacteraceae bacterium | reverse complement strand
GGGGCGGCAAAGGCCGGGTCGTGATCGTGCCCGAGTGCGGTCACAGCGCCCGCTGCGTGTTCACCACCGACGAAGGCCTGCACGTGCTGTTTCCGCCCCGCGCCCGCTGAGCCTAGCCAATCAGATCACCATGAGGTCGTGGCCGACGATGATCTGCCCCGTGAAGTGCTGCGCCGCCGCCGCACGCCACGCGGCGTCGCTGACGCTCGCGTCGCCGGGCGAGAGGTGCGAGAGCACCAGGGTCCCGACGCCGGCCTCCTGGGCGATCCGCCCGGCCTCCTCCGCCGGCGAGTGATCCGCGTGCAAGTGCCGCATCACGGCCTCGATCGACATGGGAACAAGACCCTGCTGCGAGAGGCGGCGCTCGGACGCTTCGACCGCGGCGAAGTTGATCGCCTCGTGGACCAGCACGTCCGCGCCTCTGGCCATCTGCGCCACCGCGTCCAGCGGGACCGTGTCGCCTGAGAAGGCGATTGACCGATCTCGGAAGTCGAAGCGATAGCCGTAGGCCGGCGAGACCGGCGGATGCTGCACGAGCACCGACGTGACCTTGACGTTCTCGTCCTGCATCACTGGTCCCGCCGTCGGCAGATCGCGCACCTCGATCATCTCCAGCGGCGGCCGCTGGAAGTCCTCGGCCCAAAAATCGATCGTGACCTTCTGGGAGCGTAAGAAATCCTCGGTCATCTGCGTCAGCGGCGGCGGGCCAAAGGCGCGCACGCTCTGGAGCAACCCGCGGACCCAGCCAATCACCAGGAAGGGACCATACTCGATGTTGTGGTCGGGATGATGGTGGGTGATGAAGATGGCGCGCACGGCCTTGAACGCCGTTCCGGTGCGGGCGAATTGGTTCGTCACGCCGAGCCCGCAATCCAGCACATAGGCCGCGCCGTTGCACACCATGAGGTGCGAGGTCATGCGACGTACTTGGCCTGGCACCGGTCCGGCGCCCGTGCCGAGCAGAACCAGTTTGGTCCCCGGGGCGGCCTGAAGGGCGGCCCTCACTTGCGCCACGAGGGTCGCCTCTGCGTCCTCCGCTGAAGCTATGACGTCGGCAGGCGTCGCTGCGGACGCGGCTCCGACCGCCATCGTCGAGCCGGCGGCGACGGCGGTCAGCAAGCCTCGGCGCGAAGGGCGAAGACCCAACTTCTCCAAGTTGCGCTCCCGTTCGGATCCAGTCGGAAAAAGCCTAAAGAGCCGTCAGGAGGCTCGCAGCGGCAGGTGGGCGAGGCCGCGCAACGTGTTGTTCATCCGGCGCACCGGCGCCCCGACGAGGTCGAGCCGCTCGATCCGGCGCGCGAGCGCGGCGAGCACGACCTCTCCCTCGAGCCGCGCCACCGTCTGACCGACGCAGGCGTGGATGCCGTAGCCGAACGCCACGTGGCCGCTGGCCTTGCGGCGGATGTCGAAGGTCTCCGGCGCCTCCCACCGTCGCGGATCGCGGTTGGCCGCGCCCAGGAACAGCAGGATCTTCGCATCCTGCGGCAACGCGACGCCGCCCAGCTCGGTCTCGCAAGCCGTCGTGCGGAAGAAGGTCTGCACGGGCGCCTCGAAACGCAAGACCTCCTCGAAGGCCGAACGAGCCAGTCCAGGGTTCTCGCGGAGCTGGGCCCAGGCCTCGGGATGTGTGGCGAGGCTGAACAGGGCGTTCCCCAGGCCATAGACCGTCGTGTCGAGGCCGGCGGTGAGCAGCGAGCGCACCAGGACGTGCGCCTCCTCCTCCGAAGCCTCGCCGCGGTCGGCGGCTTCGAACACGCGCGCGCCAAGGCTGCCTGGCCTCAGCGCCTCACGGCGGCACTGGGCGACGACCCAGTCTCGGACTGCGTCGGCGTTGCGCCGCGTCTCCTCGTAGAGGTGGTTGTGGGGACCGAAGTCGTTGAACACCGCCGCCGCATAGGGCAGCAGGTTCTCCCGCCCATCCGGACGGAGGCCGAGGGCGTCGGCGAACACCTTGATCGGATAGACCTCGGCGAGTTCGGTGACGCCGTCGAAAGACCCGCGGCGAGCGAGGGCGTCGACCAGTCTCTCCGCCTCGGCCTCGAACGTCGGTCTCAGCTCGCGAAGGGCGGCCGGCGACAGCGCCGTCGCGAGAACCGGGCGGGTATGGTCGTGCAGCGGCGGGTCGACTTCGAGGACGATGCTGCGCGGGCGAAAGACCTCGTCCTTTCGCAGGTCCGCGAGCCCGACGCCCGCCTCCGAGGAGAAAGTCCGCCAATCCTGGAGGGCCGACTGAACCTCGGCGTGGCGCGCGGAGGCGAAGATACTGTATCGGTCGAGCCAGACCACCGCTCCGGCCTCGCGCAGTCGTTCGTGCTCGGGATAGGGGTCGCCCAGGAACGCATCCGAGAACGGATCAATATCCAATGCCGGCGCGGCGATCGTCATCTTGCCCCCACTCAGCCGAACACCAGAGTAGACCGGTCGGCTTGTAACCAGCAATAAGACTGAAACCAGCCAGAGCCGGGCAGCCTCAACGCGCACGGCAACTGCTTACCGCCCTGCGGGCGCTCAACCCTGATGCATCGCCAGATCGTAGGCCTGGTCGGCGCTCATCCGTGCGCCCTCGGCCGCAAGCGCCTGCAACTCGGCGGCTGCGAGGCGCTGCGCCAGCTTCTCCCGGAGCGACGCGAACGCCTGCTGGGATTGCGAGAAATCGACGCCCGAGCGGCGCACCGCCTCTTCCGCGCAGCCCAGGAGGCGCGCGCCGTCGGCGGGCCGCCCGTCGCCGAGGGCCATGGTCGCCAGCACCAACCACCACCGATCGGCTGGCGGGGCGCGGCCGGTCATCTTCTGGAGGTCGTGTACGAGGCGATAGGCCTCGTCGATGTCGCCCGGCGCGCCGCGCTCCGCGAGCTCCTCGGCCAGCAGATAGGTGAGGCCGGAGCGGTGGGCGCTGGAGAACATGTGGAAGGACCGCAAGCCCTGGAGCAGGTCGCGCGTCTCGGCGATGCGGTGGTCGCCGCCGTGCCGCTCAGGGCCCTCGAGCAGCAACCAGCGCATCGTGTTCGCCCAGCCGTCGGCGCCGATCGAGCGCGCCAGCTCGGCGCCGTCGCGCGACAGCGCCCGCATCGCCGGCAGGTCGCCTTGAGCCCACAGCCCCACGGCTTGCGCATAGAGGCGCCCGAGCGTCAGGCGGCTGGGGGGCAGGACGGCCGTGACCTGGGCAAGCTCGTCCAGGAAGACCTGCGCCTCGGGCGCACGCCCCATGTATCTGTACGACATCGCCGCCGAGCGGAGCAGGTCGCCGAGCGCGTAGGGATCGCCGCCCGCTCGAACGTCGTCCAGGATCTCGGCGATCAGCGGCGGCGCGTGAATGGGCGCGGTGTTGGAGTAGGCGCTGACCATGGCGTGCTTCAGCCGCAGCACGTCCGCCTTCGCCGCGCCGGGGCCGACAAGCGCGAGCGCCGGCTCCGCCCAGATGAGGTACTGTCCGACTCGCGAAAGCGCCACCCAGGCCGCCCAGGAGGCGCCGACGATCGCCAGGCCCAGGGCCTCGTCGCCGTCCTGGCCGTACGCCCAGTCGATCGCCTTCTCGATGTTGGCCATCTCCGGCGCCCAGCGGGCGTGGAGGGCCTCGTCCGACAAGCTGTAGTAGTCGTCGCGGCAGCCGCGCGTGATCTCGGCGAAGTAGGCCGCGTGGCGGCGCTGGAGCGCGGCCGTCTCGCCCGCCGCGGCCAGCAGCTCCAGCGCGTACATGCGCGTCGTCTCCAGGAAGCGGTAGCGGGTGCGCCCGCCGTCGGTCTCGGCGACGACCAGGCTCTTGGCCACCAGGCTCGCCACCGCGTCGGTCACTTCGAGAGCGTCCAGCTCGCCGTGCGCGGCGACGTGGCTCGCCGCCTCCAGCGTGAAACCGCCGGTGAACACCCCGAGCCGCCGGAACACCGCCGCGTCTGCCGCGCTCAGGAGCCCGCAGCTCCAGTCCAGCGTCGCCTGCAGCGTGCGCTGGCGCGGCAGGGCGGTGCGCCGGCCGCCGGTGAGGATGCGGAAGCGGTCGTCCAGCCGGCCGAGCATGCCCTCGCAGCCCAGCGCCGGCGCCCGCGCCGCCGCCATCTCGACCGCCAGCGGTATCCCGTCCAGGCGCTGGCAGATCGCCGCGATGGCCGCCTCGTCGCGTGGCTTCGGCGCAAAGCCGGCGTCGGCGCCGCGGGCCCGCTCGACGAACAGGGCCGCCGCGTCGGCCTCGCCCAGTGAGCGCAGGCGGAACACCCGCTCGCCCTCCACGCCCAGGGGCTCCTGCGAGCTCGCCAGCAGCTTCACCTGCGAGGTCCGCTCCATGACCGCCTCGGCCAGCGCCGCCGCTGCGTCGATCACGTGTTCGCAGTTGTCGAGCACGATCAGGCAGTCGCGCGGCCGCAGGCGCTCGATCAGCGGCTCCAGCGGATCGCGTCCGGCCGGCAGGTCGAGGCCGAGCGCGCGGGCCAGCGCGCCCACCACCTGGCCCGCGTCGGTCAGCGGCGCCAGCTCCACCAGCCAGGCGCCGTCCTCGTGGCGGCCTTCGCGGCCGTGGGCGAATTCCAGCGCCAGCCGCGTCTTGCCGACGCCGCCGGCGCCCGTGACGGTGACGAGGTCGGCGTCCTCGAACAGCGCCTCGATCCGCGCCAGCTCGTCCTCGCGCCCGATCAGCGCCCCGCGCCGGCGCGGCAGGTTGCCGGCGGCGAGGACGGAGGGTTGGCCGGCGGCCGGGACGGGGTCGGGCGGTGGTGCGCTCGGCGACGGCGCGGCGTCCTTTCCGACGAGGCGTCGCACGTCGCCCAAGAACGCCCGCCAGCCGCCGTGCGCCGCCGTTCCGTCCCACCCGGAGAGGTCGGCGGTCTGGGTCAGCTCGAACATGATCGGCCGCTTGCAGGGCTCGATGGTGACCGGGACCAG
>DATJRL010000071.1:0-4204 GCA_035504785.1 Caulobacteraceae bacterium | reverse complement strand
GCTGGTCGCGGGCCGACGCCCTCTAGATCCGCTCACGCGACGAAGCCGTCGTGGGCCTTGTGCTCCATCAGCTACGGCCCGCACGTCTGCCTGGGCCGGCGCCTGGCCAAGATGGAGATGCGCATCCTCTGGGAAGAGCTGTTGCCGCGGTTGACGTTGGCGGAACTTGACGGAACGCCGCAACTCTCCGAGGCCAACGTCGTCAACGGCCCGAAAAAGTTGCCGATCCGCTACGAGTTCGGGTGACGCGCTGAGTAGGCCCCGTCCGTCTTCCCACCTTCTCCCGCAAAGGGAGAAGGGCCCGGGACGTCGCCGGCAAGGGTGATGCGGTGCATCACCCGGCGGTGGCCGTGATAGTCGTTGATCGGATTGTGCAGCACCTGGCGATTGTCCCAGATCGCGAGGGTTCCCGGCGCCCAGGAGACTCGGCAGGTGAACTCCGGCCGCACCTGGTGGCGGAACAGCCACTCGAGCATCGGCGCGCTCTCGACCTCGGTCATCCCTTCGAAGCGCACGGTGTGGGCCTCGTTGACATAGAGCGAGCGCCGGCCCGTCTCGGGATGGGTGCGCACCACAGGGTGCAGAGCCTCGAAGACCTGGGGCGCTTCCTGGCGCGCGGCGTCGCGCAGCCGATCCTCACGCGTCCGCGAGACGTCGGCCTTGGAGGAGCTGCTGATGGCGCGCAGGGACCCTAACAGGCGCTTCATCCCCTCTGAGAGCGCCTCATAGGCGGCGACCTGGCTGGCGAAGAGGGTGTCGCCCCCCGCCGGCGGTGTCTGACGGGCGAGCAGCAGCGTCGCCATCGGCGGGGTTGGCAGGTAGGTGGTGTCCGAGTGCCAGACCCCGCCGAAGTTCACCGTCTCGTGCTCCAGCTTCACCACCTCGGTGATGTTCGGGTGGCCGGGCAGGCCCTTGAGGAACGGATAGTCGCTCGGCGCGCCGAACATCTCGGCCACCCGCTCGAACGCCTCGGGGTCGAGGTCCTGGTCGCGCACCACCAGCACGCCTGCCTGCAGCCAGGCGTCGCGCAGCCGCGCCAGCACGTCCGCCGCCAGCGGGCGCGCCAGATCGAGCCCCGTGGCTTCGACGCCGACCGCGCCGGAGAGCCAGCGCGTTTGCAACGGACCGGAGTTTGTCGGGCTCAAGCTCGCTCCTCTCGTCGCAAGCCTAGCCAGACGGCGCCTTCCCGCAAGGGAAGACGCCCACACGCTGATCGCAGCGAACGGTGGCTGTGGACCGCGGCGTCGGGGCGCTTGACTCCGTCCGCGGGCTTCACCAGTTTCCGCGCCGTCCCTCGCGGGAGAGTCCGGGCGCGTCGCCCGGCGCCGAAGGCGCAACCGCCCCGGAAACGCTCAGGCAAACGGACCGCGAGGGCGGAGAAACGCTGGAAAGCGACGCCGGCCGAAGGGCTGGACGGCGCGCCGAAGGAGCAAGGGCGGCCTCGAGCCTCGGGTTGGGGCGCGCCTGAAATCTCTCAGGTCCAAGGGACAGCGGGGGCGCGGCCGGCGGCGATCGCCGCGGGCCCGTCGTCGCCCGGAGTCCCGCTCGTTGCCAGACCCTTCCCAACAGGCCACGCCGCTCAAGACCACGCCCCTCACCGCGGCGCACCGCGCCGCCGGCGCCCGCATGGTGGGCTTCGGCGGCTACGAGATGGCGGTCCAGTACGCCGACGGGGTGCTCAAGGAACACCTTTGGACGCGGAGCCACGCTGGCCTCTTTGACGTCTCCCACATGGGCCCGGCCTTCCTGCGGCTGCTGCGGCCCACCGGCGATGCGGACGCCGATCACGCCGCGATCGCCGCCAAACTCGAGCCGCTGGTGTGCGGCGACCTCCAGGGCCTGAAGCGCGGCCAGGTTCGCTACACCCTGATGCTCAACGCCCGCGGCGGCATCGTCGACGACCTGATGATCGGGCGGCCGATGTGGCCCGATCGTCAGGGCCAGCTCTATGTGGTCGTCAACGCCGGAACCAAGGAGAACGACTTCGCCCTGATCGGAGCGGCGGCCGGCGACGAGGCGGAGCTGATTCGCGCCGACGACCGCGCCCTGATCGCGATCCAGGGTCCGGAGGCGGCCGACGTCCTTGGGGGGATCCTGCCCTCCGCGCTCGACCTCACCTTCATGACCCACACCCGCATCGATCTCGACGGAGTCGGTCTCGTGGTCTCCTGCTCGGGCTACACCGGCGAGGACGGCTACGAGATCCTGGTCCCGGCCGCCGAGGCCGAGGCGTTCTGGGAGCGGCTGCTGGCCGACGCGCGGGTCAAGCCAATCGGCCTCGGCGCCCGAGACTCCCTGCGCCTGGAAGCCGGCCTTCCGCTCTACGGCCACGATCTCGACGAGACGATCTCGCCGGTGGAGGCGAGCTTGGAGTTCGCCATCTCCAAACGCCGCCTAAGGGCCGCCGACTTCCCGGGCGCGATCCGGGCCGAGGCCGAGATGAGCGGCCAGCTCACTCGCCGCCGGATCGGCCTGAAGGTGCTGGAAGGCGCGCCGGCCCGCGAGGGCGCCGAGATCGTCAGCCACATCGGCGCGGTCATCGGTCAGGTGACCAGCGGCGGCTTTTCGCCCTCGCTCGGCGCGCCCATCGCCATGGGCTACGTCCCGCCCGCTTTCGCCGACCCGGGCGCCTCGCTCGGCGTCGTCGTGCGCGGCAAGCGCCAGGCGGCCGTGGTCGCTCCCATGCCCTTCGTTCCCCACCGCTACCGCCGCAAGGCGTGAAAGGACCCCCGTCATGCGCTTCTCCAAGGATCACGAGTGGGTCGAGGTTGACGGCGGTTCGGGCGGCGACGTCGTCCGCATCGGCGTCACCGCCTACGCCGCCGAACAGCTGGGCGACGTGGTGTTCGTCGAGCTGCCCGAGGTCGGCAAGCAGGTCGCGGCCGGCGACGCCCTGGCGGTGGTCGAGAGCGTCAAGGCGGCCTCGGATGTCTACGCCCCGGTCTCCGGCGAGGTGCTCGAGGTCAACACCAGCCTGCCGGACGCGCCCGAAACGGTGAACGCCGAGCCCGAGAAGGACGGCTGGTTCGTCAAGCTCAAGCTCGCCGACCCCGCCCAGCTCGACGACTTGATGGACCGCGCCGGCTACGAACAGTTCCTGGGCACGCTGTGACAGGGCCCGGTTACGGAACCCTCCCCCTTGAGGGGAGGGTCGATGCCCCCGGGTCCGGCCGGAGGCCGGTCCGAGGACAGGCTCCGCGTCGGGGTGGGGGTCTCTCTCCACATCCCAGGCGGCCGCAGGCATCCCCCCACCCCCAACCCCTCCCCTCAAGGGGGAGGGGAGGATTTATTCCATGAGATATCTCCCCCTCACCGCCGACGATCGCGCCGCGATGCTGGCGACCATCGGCGCGCCCTCCATCGACGCGCTCTTCGCCGATGTCCCGGATTCCGCGCGCCTGGCCGGTCCAGTGGACCTGCCGGCCCACGCCGGCGAACTCGAGGTCGAACGAGCCCTCGGCCGCCTGGCGTCCCGAAACCGTCCGGCGGGGGCGGGGCCGTTCTTCTGCGGCGCCGGCGCCTATCGCCACCACGTGCCCGCGAGCGTCGACCACCTCATCCAGCGCTCGGAGTTCCTCACCAGCTACACGCCCTACCAGCCCGAGATCGCCCAGGGCACGCTGCAGGTGCTGTTCGAGTTCCAGAGCCAGGTGGCCGCGCTCACCGGGCTCCCGGTGGCCAACGCCTCGCTATACGACGGCTCGACGGCCTGCGCTGAGGCGGTGATGATGGCCGCGCGGGTGACCCGGCGGCGCAAGGCGGTGCTCTCCGGCGGCCTGCATCCCCATTACGCCGAAGCCGCCTGGACCCTCTCCCATTCCGAGGGCGTGCGGGTGGAGCGGCTCGCCGCCGCGATCGACGCCGAAGCGGCGGTGATCGACGCCATCGACGCCGACACGGCCTGCGTGGTCGTCCAGACCCCCAACCTCTTCGGCGCGGTGACCGACGTCTCGGCCATCGCCGAGGCCGCTCATGCCGCCGGCGTCCTGCTGGTGGTGGTGACCACCGAAGCCGTGTCCTACGGCCTGCTGAAGTCGCCGGGCGAAATGGGCGCGGACATCGCGGTCGCCGAGGGCCAGTCGATCGGCAACGCGCTGAATTTCGGCGGACCCTACGTCGGCCTCTTCGCCGCGCGCGAGGCTCACCTGCGGCAGATGCCGGGCAGGCTCTGTGGCGAGACCGTGGACGCCGAGGGGCGGCGCGG
>DATJRL010000070.1:0-7515 GCA_035504785.1 Caulobacteraceae bacterium | reverse complement strand
GCTTCACCTCGGCGATGATCTCGGGACCGATCCCGTCGCCGGGCAGGAGTAGAAGGCTGGGCATGGAGCCTCTGCGCTAAAGAGGACTGAGCTAGAGGGAACGCTCGGAGGCGACCTCGTAGGCGAAGAGGCGGCGATCGGAAACCCCGAAGCTGGGCCAGGCCGCCCGCCAGGCGGCCATGTGCGGGGTGGCGAAGTGGGCGTCGAGGGCGGCCAGGTCGCGCCAGCGCTCGAAGACGTGGATCAGGCCGGGCTGGGTGACGTCCTCGGCATAGTTGTAGTCGAGGCAGCCGTCCTCGGCCTGGCTCGCCGCCATCATGGCCGCCATACGGGGACGGAAGGCGTCGAGGTTCTCGGGCGGCGCGCGGACCGTTCCGGCGACGATCAGCATCTCAGGCGCGTTCCAGCCACGGCTGGGCGAGCGCCTTGCGGGCTTCGTAACGGTCGATATCGCCCGCGTGCTCGAGGGTCTCGCCGATGGAATCGAGGCCCCTGAGGAGCTTCTCCTTGCGCGCCGGATCGATCTCGAAGTGGAAGCTCTTGCCCGACGGCGCGGTGACGGTCTGGGCGGCGAGGTCCACCGAGAAGACGTGGTTGCCGCCGCGCGCTTCGGCCATCAGCGCCTTCACCTCGGCTTCGGGCAGGGCGACCGGCAGCAGCCCGTTCTGGAAGCAGTTGCCGTAGAAGATGTCGGCGAAGCTGGGGGCGATGACGCAGCGCACGCCGTAGTCGAGGAGCGCCCAGGGCGCGTGCTCGCGGCTGGAGCCGCAGCCGAAATTGTCACCCGCGATCAGCACCCCGGCGCCGGCGTAGCGGGGGTCGTTGAGCACGAAATCCTCGCGCGGACGTCCCTCGGTATCGAAGCGCAGATCGTAGAACAGCCCCTTGCCCAGCCCCTCGCGCTCCACGGTCTTCAGGAACTGCTTGGGGATGATCTGGTCGGTGTCCAGGTTGGCGATGTCCAAGGGCGCGGCCTTGGCGTGCAGGTCGGTGAAGGGGGTCATGGGTCAGATTTCTAGCACCCTGATTCCGGGGTAGGCGGCGAAAACTCGATCGCCGCTGACAATGGTCAAGTCTTCCCGGAGAGCCTGAGAGATCAAAAGGCGGTCGAACGGGTCGCGGTGGATAAGCGGCAGTCGACTCAAGGTGTCAATGTGTTCCAACTCTATAGCCAGCAAATCCGCCGACAGCTCTCGCAACATCTCCTCGAATCCGAACTGAAAGCTGAGCACGAAAGCTGGCGGCAGCGTCAGTTTTCCGATTGCCCGCTTCACCGCCATTTCGAATGCGCTGACCGAGCTGACGCATCGCCGCCCATTGGAGGATAGCCGCCGGGTGCGGCGCGACGCGCGCTCCGGCCAGAAGGCCAGAATCAGAACAGCGTCCGTGTCGAGCAGGAAGCCGGTCATTTGCCGGGTTCGCCGGGTTCCTCTCCGTAGAACAGCGCCTCGATCTCCGGATCGGGGTCATTGAAGTTCTCGGGCAGTTTCCAGCCGTAGTGGGCGCCGTAGCCGAAGTTCGGTTTGCGTGGTTGGTCCGCGGCGCCGATGGCGACGAGCTGGGCCTTCGGCTTGCCGTTCTTGGCGATGATGATGGTCTCGCCGCCCGCGGCTTGTTCGACCAGAGCCGAGAGGTCGGTCTTCGCTTCGTAGAGATTGACCTGTTTCATGACCCGAAGATGGGGTGTTTGACCAAATTGGTCAAGCTCAGTCGTCATCGGACGCCGGCTCGGCGCTGAGCATCAGGGTGGGCGCGCCGGGGACGCCGGAGCGGACGGTGAACACCTTGGTGCCGGGCTTGCGGCCGGCGCGCACCTCGGAGACGTCGAAGCCGGCCTTGGCCAGGCGCGCCTGGGCGGCGTCGGGATCGGTGACCCGCCAGGCCAGGCCGGAGAGCCGGTCCGGCGCGTCGCTGACTTCGCCGCCAAGCCTCGCGCCGATCTCCACGACCGCGCCGCCGCAGCGGAAGAACATCAGCCGCGAGCCCCACTGCGGGTTGGATCGGTCGAGGCGGAAGTCGAGGCCGAGCCGGGCGCCATAGAGCGCGACGGCGCGGTCGGCGTTGGCGGTGTTGATCACCACGTGGTCGAGGCCTTCGACGGCGCCGGCGGCGCCAGGCCTGGGCGGCGTGCGGCGGCGGCGCTCGGCTAGGGCGATGGAGACGCCGTGGCAGGCGGCGGAGTCGACGAAGGCCAGCCGCCAGGCGTCGGTGGAGAGCAGGTCCGCCGGCGGCCCGACCGGCGCGCCGCGCCGGCCCAACACCCGCGAGGTCTCGGCGAGGTCGGAGACGGCGAAGGCGAGACCCCACAGACCCTCGCCGTGCGCCTCGATCTGGGCGCGCACCCGGTCGCCGCTCTCGCCGGGGCCGTCGGCCTGGACGATGTCGAGCGCCATGTTGGCGAGCTGGAACCAGACGTGGCGCGCGCCGGCGGCCTCCTCGCGCCAGTCCGCCTTGCGTCCGAGCAAGGCCCCGAAGGCGCTGGCGGCCCGGTCCAGGTCCTTCACGGCGACGGCGATGTGGTCGAGGCCCTCGATCATAGGAAGTCTCGCACGTCGGCGATGTGGCCGGCGATGGCGGCGGCGGCGGCCATGGGCGGGCTCATCAGGTGGGTGCGGCCGCCGCGGCCCTGGCGGCCCTCGAAGTTGCGGTTGGAGGTCGAGGCGCAGCGCTCGCCGGGGGCGAGGCGGTCGGGGTTCATACCCAGGCACATCGAGCAGCCCGGCTCGCGCCAGTCGAAGCCGGCGGCGCGGAAGACCTCGTCCAGACCCTCGGCCTCGGCCTGCTCCTTCACCAGGCCCGACCCCGGAACCACCATGGCCGTCACGTGCGGGGCGACCTGCCGACCCCGATCCAATGCTTTCTGCGCAATGGCGGCCGCGGCGCGCAGGTCCTCGATGCGGCTGTTGGTGCACGAGCCGATGAACACCCGGTCGATCCGGGCGCTCTGGATCGGCTGGCCGGGCTCGAGGCCCATATAGTCGAGCATGCGCCGGATCCGCGTCGCGCGCGACTCGTCGAAATTGGCCGGATCCGGAACCGCGCCGTCGATGGCGACCACATCCTCGGGACTGGTGCCCCAGGTGACGGTGGGGACGATCCCGGAGACGTCGATCTCCAGTTCGCGGTCGAACTTGGCGTCCGGGTCGGAGAAGAAGGTCTTCCAGTAGGCCAGCGCCAGCTCCCACGCGCCGCCCTTGGGCGCGGCAGGCCGGCCGGCGAGGTAGGCGAAGGTGGCTTCGTCCGGCGCGACAAGGCCGGCGCGGGCGCCGCCTTCGATGGTCATGTTGCAGAGCGTCATCCGCTCTTCCATCGACAACGCCCGGATCGCCTCGCCGGCGTATTCGATCACATGTCCCGTGCCGCTGGCCGTGCCGATGCGGCCGATCAGGGCGAGCGCATAGTCCTTGGCGCCGACGCCGGGCGCGGGCGTTCCGGTGAAGGCGACGCGCATGTTCTTCGCCTTCATCTGGCGAAGCGTCTGGGTGGCGAGGACGTGCTCCACCTCGGAGGTGCCGATGCCGTGCGCGAGCGCGCCGAACGCCCCGTGGGTCGAGGTGTGGCTGTCGCCGCAGACGATGGTCATGCCAGGCTGGGTGCGGCCCTGCTCCGGCCCCACCACGTGGACGATGCCGTTGCGGATATCGCCCATGGGGAAGAACTCGATGCCGGCGTCGGCGACGTTGCGGGCCAGGGTCTCGAGCTGCAGCCGCGCTTCCTCGTCGGCCACCGCCTGCACGCCCAGCGCCTGACCCTCGGTCGGCACGTTGTGGTCGGCGACCGCCAGGGTGCGGTCGGGACGACGCACCTTGCGGTGGGCGGCGCGAAGCCCGGCGAAGGCCTGCGGCGTGGTCACCTCGTGGATCAGGTGCAGGTCGATGTAGAGCACCGACTCGCCGCCGTCATCGGAGGCGACGAGGTGGGCGTCCCAAATCTTGTCGTACAGGGTCTTGCCGGACATGCGCCGCATGTAGGGTGAGAGACCCCGCGGCGTCCAGCCGGGCGAGCGTCGAATGGGCCTGGGGAACGCATCAGACGAAACCAGCCGCCGTCGTCACCCCGGCCAAGCGGCGAGCCGCCGCGCCGAGCCGGGGGCGGACGGGCCGGCTCCTCATAATGGCATCCAGCTGGGCCGCGGCGCGTCTGGCCCCGGCTCTCCCACCCGCTGACGCGGGTGTCCGGCCGGGGTGGCGGCGTTGGGGTTCAGGCGATGCCGGCGCGGAGGAAGTCGTGCATGTGCACGGCGCCCACGAGACGGTCGTCCTCGCAGACGAAGAGCAGCATGAACGGCCGCTCGCGCTCTTCCATCACCCGGATCGCCTCGCTGGCCAGGAAGTCGGGACCGACCGAGACCGGCGTGCGGGTCATGTGATCGACCACCGGCGAAGCGGGGCTGGCCTTGCCGAGCGCGCGGCGGATGTCGCCGTCGGTGAGCGCGCCGATCAGCCGGCCCGCCTCGTCGACAATGGCCACCCCGCCGTACCAGGTCTTGGCGGTGATCGCCTCGATCGCCTCGGCGAAGGTGGCGCCGGCGCCCACGGCGGGCGCCTCTCCCATCAGCTCGCCGACCGTCAGCAGCTGGGCGCCGAGCTTGCCGCCCGGGTGGAAGGTCTGGAAGTCGCGCGCCGAGAAGCCGCGGGCCTCGAGCAGCGCCAGCGCCAGCGCGTCGCCCAGCGCCAGCTGCATGGTGGTCGACGTGGTCGGCGCATGGGTGTTCGGGCAGGCTTCCTCCGAGGCGGGGAGCACCAGCGGGTGGGTCGCAGCGCCGGCCAGGGCGCTGTCCGCCCCCGACGTGACGCCGACAAGGGTGACGCCGAAGCGTTTGCAGTAATGAATGACGTCGCGCAGCTCCGGCGTCTCGCCCGAGAGCGAAAAGGCCAGCACCACGTCGCCGGTCCCGATCATGCCGAGGTCGCCGTGGCTCGCCTCCGCCGGGTGCAGGAAGAAGGCGGGCGTGCCGGTGGAGGCCAGCGTGGCCGCGACCTTGCGGGCGATGTGGCCGCTCTTGCCCATGCCGGTGACGACGACCCGGCCGTTCGCCGCCAGGATCGCTTCCGTCGCCGCCTCGAAGCCGGCTCTCAGCCCATCGCCCAGCGCCTCCGCCAGGGCGCGCAAGCCCTCGGCCTCGGCCGCGACCGTCCGCAGCGCCGAGGCGGCGTGGTCGGCGAGGATCGGGTTGCGGGCGGCGTCGGCCAAGTGGGACTCCATGCGAGCCGACCTAGTCTAGCGACCTGTCATCCATGCTTCAAAGTCGACACATTCGACTCCACTTTCGATTGCCGAAACAGTCGGTTACGAGGATTGTGTCGCCGAGGGGGGCGAAACACCCTACCTGCCGCTCCGCAAACCTTGGCAATTCTCGCGGTTTCATGATCGCTTTCATCGACCTTGCGGCGCAGCAGACGCGCCTGAAGCCGCGCATCGACGCGGCCATTCAGCGGGTGCTCGCCCATGGCGGCTACGTCATGGGGCCGGAGGTGCGGGATTTCGAGGCGCGGCTGGCCGAGTTCGGCCGGGCCAAGCATGCGCTCTCCTGCGGCAACGGCACGGACGCGCTGGCGCTGCCGCTGATGGCCTGGGAGATCGGGGTCGGCGACGCGGTGTTCTGCCCTTCCTTCACCTTCGCGGCCACCCCCGAGGTGATCCCCTGGACCGGCGCGACGCCGGTTTTCGTCGACATCCTGGAAGGCACCTACAACCTCGACCCCCATCACCTGGAAGCCGCCATCGAGGCTGTGAAGGCCAAGGGCGAACTTCGCCCCGCGGCGGTGATCGCCGTCGACCTGTTCGGCCAGCCGGCCGACTATCCGCGCCTGGCGGAGGTCTGCCGCCGCCACGGCCTGAAGCTGATCGCCGACTCCGCGCAGGGCTTCGGCTGCACCCTCAACGGGGAACACCCGGTCCACTGGGCCGACGCGGCCACCACCAGCTTCTTCCCGGCCAAGCCGCTGGGGGCCTATGGCGACGGCGGGGCGGTGCTCACCGACGACGCCGACCTCGCCGAGCGCATGGATTCGCTGCGCGTGCACGGCAAGATGACCAAGAGCGACATCAACGGCCATCACTGGGACCACGACCCGAAGTATTTCAACGCCCGCATCGGCATGAACTCGCGGCTCGACACCATGCAGGCGGCGATCCTGATCGAGAAGCTGGCGGTGTTCGCCGACGAGATCGAACTTCGGCAAACCGTGGCCCGGCGCTACTCGGCCGGCCTCAAGGGCCACGTCTGCGCCACGCCGACGGTGATCGCCGGCGGCCGCTCGACCTGGGCCCAGTACGTGATCGAGCATCACGATCGCGACGGCCTGGCCGCACACCTGAAGGCGGTCGGCGTGCCGACGGCGGTCTACTACCCGGTGCCGATGCATCGCCAGGCGCCCTACGCCTGCTTCCCGATCGCCCCCGGCGGCCTGCCGGTCTCCGACGCCAAGGCCGACCGCGTCCTCGCCCTCCCCATGCACGCCTACCTCGCCGAGGACGTCCAGGACCACATCATCGACGCGGTGCGGGGGTATAACGGGTAGGGGCCGTGCGCATCCGGATCGACATTCCCGACGATCAGGCCGCTGAGTTGCGCCGGCTGGCCGAGCATGAACAGAAGCCTGTCGAGGATCTGGTGCGGGAGGCCATCCAGCAACTCCTCGATTTTCATCGCGATCCCATTCAAGCCGCATTCGGAATCTGGCCGCAGCGTGAAGACGGCCTCACTTACGAGCGCCGCCTACGGGACGAGTGGGGCGATTAGCGGCCAACGCGTTAGACCTAGCGGAGGAAGCGCCAGCTTCGTCCGCCACAGGCCTTCGTTCACGAAGCTTGCATACTGAGAATAGGCTGATAGGAACCCCAGCCTGCATCGTTTCGGAGAGCCAAATGGCGTCGCCGCCAAGCCGAACGCTTCAGGATGTCGTCTTCGCCGTGCACTTCGTTGGAGCGCCGTTGACGGTCCTGGACGCGGCGTCTTGGGTCGAGACTTTCAATGAAATCGGCCTTGACGTGCAGCAATATCCGGCACTCCCGCCCGCTCAATTCACACCGGCCAGCCAGCCAGTACCGTTCTTGTTCGGGATGATGCCGCCCGCTCAGATTCCGCGTCTTTTTCTTCGACGCGATGACGTTAGCGAGTACCTGGTATTCCAGAGTGACCGGGTTGGCTTCGCTTGGCATCGAGTTGAACCAGTAGGCACCGAGGCCGCGTATCCTGGGTTCGACGAATTGCGGCTCCGTTGGAAGACGCTGCTAGACCGGTTTAACGCGTGGTGCGAGCAGCGGCTTGGAGAGAGGCGGCCACCTCGATTGGTTGAGCTGAGCTATCAAAATGCCATTCCGACCGATGAGCCTGACGGGTCGCTGCGCCATGTTCCTCCATACTTCAGGCTGGCCACACTCGGCGAGCGCGCCGTCGAGCAGTTTCAGGTAGCTTGGCGTGAAGTGGTGCCGAACACAGGCGGTGGTTATGTTGACGCGGTAGGAGCCATAGGCACGGTGCCGCCCGCTCGGGCCGCTTTCCTTTTCAAC
>DATJRL010000069.1:0-4768 GCA_035504785.1 Caulobacteraceae bacterium | reverse complement strand
GCACCAAACGGATGGGTTCCAAGGGGCGGCGCCCCTTGGTGGGGGGTCCAGGGGGGCAAGGCCCCCCTGGTCTTTCTGCCCAACGGCACTCACCCCGATCATGCGAGCACGCGGGTGCCGCTGCGGGCGGGCCAGGTGGCGGCGGTGCCGGGGCGGCCGCGGAGGGTGATGGTGGTGCGGGTGAAGCTATTGATGGTGCCGTGGAGGGCGAGGAAGTGGTTCAGGACGGAGGCCAGCAGGTAGAGGCCGGAGGCTTGCCAGGTACGCGGGTCGAATTCGATGGTCACGTCGAGGCCGCGGCAGAAGGCGCCGGAGCGGCCGGGTGCGCGGGCGACGCCGGGGCGGGCGGAGATGCCGGTCATGGCGTCGATGGCGCTGCGGGTTTCCGCGGTTTCGCGCAGGTCGTAGAGGCGGAGGATTTCCTTCAGTGCGTTGGCGCCGTCGGTGCCGCCGCTGACCGCCAGGTGGCCGAGCGACAGGTGGGAGATCAGTCGCCAGAAGCCGCGCTCGCGCAGGGGTGGGCGCAGCGTGGTGGTGGGTGGTGTGACGGCGCGGATCGCGGCCACCGCCGCGGCGCCTTCGACCAGGCGCAGGGTGGGGTGGCCGCCGCCGAAGGGCAGATCGGTGGGCAGGTCGCGGTTCAGGCACAGCGCGTCGACGGAGAGCACGGCGTCGGCGGGTTTATCGGGATCGAACTGCGGATCGTGTGGCGCGACGAAGACCTCGGTGCCGGGGACGCCGGGGGAGGCCGGGCGGCGGGCGACGTGGAAGAAGCCGCCCGGCGCGGTGCCGGTCTGCGTCGCGGCGGACGGGGCCTGTGGGGTCGTGCCGCCGCGGGCGGGTGTCGCGGTCTCTGATTCACTCAGCCGGTAGAACGGGCGCCAGGGGCGGAAGGAGCCGTCGGGCAGTGTCTCGCGGACGCGGTCCACGCTCCAGACCTCGGCGGCGCGCGGCCGCCTGGCGTCGGGGACGATGCGGTACTCGGTATCGGTGTGGGTCAGCCGGATCGGCTCGCATCGTTGCGAGAACAGATTGATCAGCGGCGTGCAGCCGAGCGCCAGCGCGGTCTGGCCGATGCTGCGTTCCAGCTCCGGTGCCGGGCGGTCGAGGTAGACGAAGATCTCCAGCTTGTTGCCGCCGGACATCATTGTCTTGGTGTCGATGCGGGCGAAGTCGATGAACAGGAATTTTTCCGGGAAGGCGAAGTATTCGGTCAGCAGGCGGAAGCCGGAGAAGCCGCGGGCCGACCAGGGCAGCAGTGCCTCTTCTGGGGCAAAGCCGGCGGGTGTGATGGAGGTTGGCGGCACGATGACCGGGGCGGTATCGGCGGCGGCATCGGCATACGCCACCGAGATCGCGTGGCCGCACACCAATTCGTAGAGCGGCAGGGTCTGGTTGGCCGGGCCGCGCAGGAAGAAGCGCAGCCGGTCGACGCCGAGCTGTTGGAAGGTCATGTCCGGCGACAGGCATTTCAGGGTGATGCGCAGCACGGCGGAGGCGCCCGCGGCGGCCGGATTGGGTGGCGCCACGATCGGCAGCCCGCTCAGGCGGATGTTCTCGACCTCGACCGGCCACAGGGTGACGGCGCTGGTGGAGCGGTAGCGCAATGTCTCGCCGTGCACCGGTTCGGTATCGACGGCGGTTCCGGCGGGCAGGCGGGCGGGCAGTGCGAGGTCGGCCTGGCAGTCGAGCTGGACCACCATGCAGGATGGCATCGGCGCCAGGTAATGCGGGTAGAGCAAGCCGAGCAATGCGTCGGTGAGTTCGGGGAATTCGTCGTCGAGGCGGTGGTGGACGCGACCGGCGAGGAAGGCGACGCCTTCCAGCAGGCGGGCGACGTGGGGGTCGTCCACCGCGTCGGCCGACAGGCGGAGGCGGCCGGCGATTTTCGGGTGGGTGTCGGCGAACTCGGCGGCCAGGCGTTTGATGGCCGCCAGTTCGCGATCGTAGTACGGAAGCAGGGTATCGGACATCTCGGTCGATCTTTGGCCTTAGAGTACCGGAAAGACACCTGTTGGCAGGTTCACCACGTATGCTTCGAAGCCGGTGTCATCTGCTATCGGCCGAATGCCTGAGCCGGTATCGACAGTGAACGTGATGCGGGGATTTTCATCTAGGTTGGCATCGACGCTATCGGTGTTCGGCATGGCGAAGCGCGGCGCGGCGGTGGCCGGCGTGCAGTCGTGGCCAACATAAGTTGGCTCACCTTGCCGCACCTCGCATGAGCATTCAACGACGACGGACGATCGATCGGAGAAGTTCGGTATGATCGAGCCGGATCCGACCCGGACGCCGGTCAAGGCGGTCGCTTTCAGGCCGCAAAGATCTGCCTGCAGGTTGGCCGGTTCGCAGTTTGCCAGCGACGCCATCACTCCTTCGCGCGGACCATGACGTCGTCGGTGGTCGGATCGACCAGCGTGTCGAACGTCACCGCCTCGGGGGCGGGTTCGGCGTGCATCACCGCGTCGATCCGCAGCCTGAGCGTGGTCTCCAATTGCTCGCGGTTGTCGACCAACTGCACGCGCACCGACAGGAAGCGGGGCTCGAACCGGCGGATGGTGTCCTCGATTTCCAGCCGCAGCTCCTCGCGCCGGCGGCTGTCGTTGAACGCGCCCGAGGCGAAGTCGGGGATGCCGTAGCCGACCGGCGAGGTTGCCAGCTCGGTGAGCGATTTCGGCCAGGATCGCCAGCGGCGGCGCGCATTGAGCAATGATTCCAGGTCGCGCCGGACCGACTGGCGCAGCGAGGCCATGGTATCGGCGACGGAAGTCGGTGGGTCGCGCGCCTGGTCGGGGGCCTCGTCGATCAGCCGGTCGAGCAAGGGCGCCTGGACGCGGACGGCGGTGCCGCGCGAGCCGGCGCGTCCGCTCATGCGCCGCCCACGTTGGTGAAGGTCAGCTCGCCCAGTTCCATGACGGCGACATCGTCTTCGCCGAGCAAGAACACGCGCTGGCCGACGCCGCGCACGGGGCCGCCTTCCGCCTGCTGCCAGTCGGTCTCGTGGCCGAGGCGCTGGGCTTCGGTCGCGGTATCGTCGCCGGCATAGGTTACCGGGACATAGACGTCGCCGTCGGGTCCCGCGTCGACCGAGACCGAGGCGCGGCGCCACAGCAGATCGCGTGGCCGCTTCGGCGGGTGGAACGTGGCGCTGATCAGGCGCTCGGTCGGCACCCAATAGTATTTGCCGGTGGTGGTCAGCACTTCCAGCGTGCCGGCCAGCAGGTCATCGACATCGCGCAGGTCGTCGAAGACGGTGTCGTTGTGCTTTCCGGGGCAATGCGGGCGGGCGGCTTCGGCGGCGGCGGCCTGGGTGGCGGCCTCGGCCATGTCGCCGGCGCGCAGGGCGACCAGGGCGGCGAGCTGCAGGCGCTGGGTCTCGGTCGGCTCGCCCAGGAACTCCGGCACCCGGCCGTCGCGAAACAGTTGGCGGCGCGCCATGTCGGCGCGCACGAGCTGGCGGAACTCCGCCACCACCACGGCGCTGGACGGATCGATCGTCGAGGCGGCGTCGAGGATCACGTCGGCGCGCTCCAGGTTGCCGGAGAAGCACAGCAGTTCGGCCAGCAGGACGCGCGCGCTGAGGTCGGTGGGGGCCTTGCGCAAGGCGGCCTGGGCCGCGGCCACGGCCTCGGTCAGTTTGCCGCTGCGGAACAAGGACGCGGCTGTCTGGTCCGTCGCACTCATGGAATCCCCCGTCTAGACGTCTGGTTCAATTCTCCCTCCCCTTGGGGGAGGGGGTGGGGGGAGAGGTCGACCAGCGACTGCCTTGCGGCCCCTTCCCCTGCCCCCCGCCCCGGAGGGGAGGGGGAGTGTCTATGTGTCCATCGCAGCATTACCGCCTGCCGAGGTCGGTGACGAGCTGGAACGTCGCCGACACGTCGTCCAACTGGTAGTGCGGCTGGAGGTGGATGACGCAGCCGAAGCTGCCCGGCTTGCCGGCCAGTTCCTGCACGCGAACCTGGCCGTTGACCAGCGGAAAGCGCGCGCGCGAATCGCCGGTGGAGGCGACGTTCGCGTTCACGTACCGGGTCAGCCAGTCCTGCAACAGCCGTTCGATCTCGTCGGCGGTCTTGAAGGAGCCGACCATCTCGCGCCCCTTCATCTTCAGGTGGTGGGCGAAGCGCGAGGCGCACAGGATGGAGTTGATCTGCGCCGACAGCCGCGCGTTGGCGTTGGCGATATCGGCGGTTGAGCCGGTAAAGCGCGGCGGCACCAGCAGGCTGCGGACCGCCCCGAACACCAGCTCATCACTGTATGGCAGCGAGGAGAGCGGCATCAGGCCGGCATCCAGCAGCGCACGCTCCTGGTGATCGTTCCACACGATCTCGACCGCGGCGCGATTCCAGATATGGTTCGGATCGGTGCGAAACGATTCCAGCGCCATGCCTTCCACCAGGCCGCCGCCCACGCGGTCGGGCTCGACGCCGCGTACGTCGGCTGGCCAGGAGTAGTTGGCGAAGGCGCGCGCGACCACGCTGGCGAACGCGTAGCCGGCGCTCATCCAGACCCGCTCGTCATTGCTCGGGGCGTGTTCGCCGTAGCGGAAACAGTCGGCGCGGGTGCCGTCGTCTTCCCAGGGCGGGCGGGCGAGCAAGCGCGGCAAGGCCACGCCGATAAAGCGCATGTCCGGCCGCGTCGTCAGGCTGCGCCAGCGCGCGTGGTCGGCGTTGCGCAGCGGCGCGGTGATGTCCACCACGCTGGCGAGGTCGGCAAAGCTGTCCACCTCGAGCAAGGTCGGCGACGCGCCGAGGATCACGGGGCAGAAGGC
>DATJRL010000068.1:0-3089 GCA_035504785.1 Caulobacteraceae bacterium | reverse complement strand
GAGCGAGACATGCAAGAAGCTGGCGGCCACCCCTTCGTCGCGCTTCACCATGGCTTGTAGGAGCGCATAGCGGGCCTTCGGCGTTTCTCCGCTCTTGGCAAGCCGCCCAGCCTTCATCCGCTGGATGACGATGCCGCCTCCGGCCATCTGGATGTGATCGGCGCGGGCGGTGATCGTCACCCCCTCGATAGTCAGGCGCCGTTCGGCCGCCAAAGCATGACCGCTCATGGCCGCGCCGGCATTGACCAGCATCCGCTGCGCGGCGCTTCTGTAATGTGTCGCCGCGGGGTGGTCGGCGGGGCCGCGCTCCGACCAGCTGGCGTCTAGGTGGACAGCGACGTCGGCGGCTGAGCGGGCCGACCGTCCCCGGAGCCAATCCAGACCCGCGCGGATGACGCTGTGAAATCGCAGGTACGGCGTGTCCGCGAGCCGGCGAGACAGCCCCAGCGCCTCACCATAGTAGTAGCGACGAGGACAGCCGAGGTAATCTTCGAGGGCGGTGACAGCCAGTTCCGGCGACAATCCGCCAGGAGCTTTTTGTGGCACCGGGCTGGGGTCTGCCGGGCCGGTGGCTGTCCATTGCGGAGCGGGTTCACCCCCGGGGGCCAGGATCGGAGACAGCGGCTTGAGCAGCCTCGAGGGGTTGGGCCTCGACGCTCCACCATAGCGGTTGGCCCTAGATACGGTCACGCGGTCCTTCGCGCGAGACAGCGCCACGAACATCAGGCTCTCTTCTTCGGCGTCGGTTGTCATCAGCGCGTCATCCGCCGCAATGCCGGGCGGCAAAGGGCAGAGATCCGGCCGAGCGTTTGGGGGGAACCAGGACGGGCTGACCGATGGAATGTAGACGTGTGGGAACTCGAGGCCCTTGGCGGCGTGCACCGTCATTAGTTGGACCGCGTCGATGCCTGAAGCCGCAGCCGGAAGGCGGCGGAGCTCCTTCTCCTCGTCCAGAAGCTCAAGGCGGCGGATGTGCTCGAGGAAGTCACGTTTTGAGTCGCGATTGCCAGGGGGCCGGTGGCCAAACGCCAGGGTAAGAAGCTGATAGACGGCAAGCTGGCGCTGCTGAGCGGCCACGTCGTCGCCCGCCAAGGGCGCGCCGTAGACCGCGCCCGGCTTGCCAAACAGGAAGGCGGACATGAGGGCGTGCGGCGAAGTCTTGAAATCAATGCCGTCGAGATCGTCCGTGAGCCGTTGCAGTCCGGCGCGCCCTTCAACCGACAAGGTCGCCTCGCTGGTGCGCATCAACGCGGCCAGCATGGTGATGTCCGCTTCCTGCCTGAACCGGAACATCTCCAGGATGTCCGGCACCGGCGTGGCGTAGCGCGGAAACTGAGCCACACGGAGGAGGCCGATGCCGTCGCGCTCTCCAGCGACGGAGATTAAGGACAGCAGGTCGCGCACTTCCGGCCGTTCGAAGAAATCGCCGAAGTACAGCGCCGGCACGCCCGCGCGTTCGAAACTCGCCGCCAAGGTGCTGAGCACGCCGTGGGTCCGCGCCAAGACGGCGTGCCGGCTGTACCCGCCTGACTGAGTGCGGCGCGCCAGGATTTCCTGGGCCAGCCCCTCAGCTTCGGATTCACGTTCGGTGGCGACGCGATACGCGACCTCGCCGGTGTCCTTACCGCGCTTCGGCGACAGCTCCTTCTTCGAGGCAAAGGCGGCGGCCGCCATCGTTCGCCCGTAGCACTCAAACAAGCCGACAATTCGCCCGCCAGAGCGATAGTTCACCTCCAGATCTTTGAAGTCAGCATCGGGGAAGGCGTCGGCGAAGCGGCTCATATTGAGTGGAGAGGCGCCACGGAACCGATAAATCGATTGCCGGACATCGCCAACGACCCAAGGGCCGGTGGCTGGGTCGGCCAGCTGCTTGAGCAACGTGGCGCTCGCCGTGTTCATGTCCTGGTATTCGTCGACCAGGATATGCCGGTAGGTCTGGCGGATTTCGGCGGCGACGTCGGTGTAGTTCTTCAGCAGCTCGACGCTACGCGCGATAAGATCGCCGAAGTCCACCCAACCTCGGGTTTCCAACGCCTTCTGATAGACCGCATAGATGTGAGCGGCTTCGAGAGCTTTATCCTTGGCTTCGCCCTCCGGCATGGCCTGCGCCCGTGCGTCGTACGTCGGCGGGTCGCATAACTCATCCTTGGCGCGCGATATGGCGTTTAGCACCGACTTCAGGCCGCGTAGCGGTTCCAGTAGGTCGAAATAATGGTCGAGCTGGAGTTGATGGAGCTCCGACTCCAGAAGGAACAGCGAGTCCGCCCGGTCTAGGAGCTTCGGCGCGCTGGGCAGGCCCAACCGATCTCCGTAGAGGCGGAGCAGTTCCTGGCCGAAGGCGTGGAAGGTGCTGCACCAAACCGCGGTCGCCTCGGCTCCAAGTTCGAGACGCAGCCGGCGGGAAAGATCATCGGCAGAGGCGTTGGAATAGGTTAGGGCAAGAATGGACGCCGGATCGGCTGGCTTCTCGCGGATGAGCCACGCTGTCCGGGCCACCAGAGTGCGCGTTTTGCCGGTGCCGGGGCCGGCTCGCACCTGCACAGGACCTGGATCTGCCTCCGCCGCAAGTCGTTGGCTGTCGTCCAACGAGGGACGTTCACCGTCAGAGGCGGACGGCCGATCTTCCGGTAGCAACAGTGCGTCGGCCATCTGTTGCTGGACCAGATTCAACGGAAGACCCAGTTCGGCGGCGATCGTATCGGCTGTGAGGCGTTGCGCCAGACACACCGCCTTGAGGCGCCGACGAGGCAGCAACAACTCCCGGCCATAGACATTTGCCTGGGCTTCCCGGCGCTGCTTTGGGCTATAGGCGTCGCTCTCGCCTACCGCCGAGCTTTCGGGTTCGGCGGCCGCATATGGATCAACGTCACCATCGTGGCAGTCGTCCTTCGGGTGGTGAAGTCGGTGATGCCCGAATTCGTGGGCGACGTGGAAGGCCCGGTCCTTGGGGCTAAGCGCCGCCGATACCAGAATTCTCGGGCCGTCGGGATCGTAGGAGGCCTCGGTGTTGTCCAGCAGCACATCGCCCGCAGGCAGCACCATGACCTTGACCCCGCTAGCCTTCTCCGCCGCGGCCAGGAGGTCGTTGG
>DATJRL010000067.1:0-2963 GCA_035504785.1 Caulobacteraceae bacterium | reverse complement strand
GGTGAAACCGAGCCCCTCGGTGGCGCCGTAGTACTCGTGGATGATCGGCCCCCACCACTCGATCATCTGCTGCTTGACCTGGACGGGGCAGGGGGCTGCGGCGTGGACCGTGTATTCGAGGGACGAGAGGTCGTAGCGGCGACGGGTCTCCTCCGGCAGCTTCAGCATGCGCGAGAACATCGTCGGCACCAGCTGGCTGTGGGTGACACGGTAGCGCTCCACCAGCGCCAGGTACTGCTCGGCGTCGAAGTGCTCCATGATCACCGCCGTGCCGCCGGCGCGTAAGGTGAGGTTGACCGCCGCCTGCGGCGCCGAATGGTAGAGAGGCGCCGGCGAGAGGTAGACCATGTCCGCCCGGTAGCGCCAAAGCTGGTTCAGGAAGTCGAAGATCGGCAGACCCTGCTCCGGCGGCAGCTCGGGCAGCGGCCGCAGGATGCCCTTCGGCCGGCCCGTCGTGCCGGACGAGTAGAGCATCGCCGTGCCCAGACTCTCGTTCGCGATCGGCGTGTCCGGATAGCCGGCAAGCGCGTCGTCGAGGTTCTGCACCTTCGCGCCGTCGCCGGGCCCATCCACCACCAGGCAGCGCTCGACGCCCGGCGCGCCGGCCAGCGCCTCGCGCGCCACGCCCAGTTTCGCCTGCGAGGTGATCAGCACCTTGGAGCAGCTGTTGCCCAGCAGGTACGCCACTTCGTCGCCGCCGAGGTAGGAGTTGATGCAGGTGTAGTAGAGCCCCGCGCGCTCGCCGGCGCCGCAGGTCTCGACGTAGCGGACGTGGTTCTCCATGAAGATCGCGTAGTGGTCGAGGCGGGTGAGTCCAGCCGCCCGCAGCCAGTGGGCGAGCCGGTTCTGGCGCCGCTCCAGTTCGGCGTAGCTCACCGCCTCGCCGCTCGAGGCCATGACCAACGCCGCCTGGTCCGGCCGCACCTTCACTTGAGAACCCACGTACACTGGCGCGTCCCCGCCTTTGCCCGAGGACCAGTGATCCACCGCAGCGCGAGCCCGTCAACGCCGGCTATTGCGCCGGCGCTCGGTGACGGGGCACTCTCGCCGCCATGAACACCGTCCCCACCGCCCGCGAAGCCGGCGTCAGCGCCAGAGCCGCCGTCGCCGCCGACGCCGATCCGGCCTCAGAGACCCTGGCCAGGGCCTTCGCCGACGACCCGCTGATCTGCTTCCTGCTTCGCGACGAATCCAGCCGGCCGGCCAAGATGCCGAAGCTGTTCAAGCTGCTGTTCAGGCTCGGCCTGCCGCACGGCTGCTGCGACGTCACCAGCGACTACGGCGCCGTCGCGCTCTGGCGGCCGCCGAACGCGTGGGAGATCCCGTTCTGGCAGTACATCACCAACGGGGCGACGTTCCTCGACATCTTCGGCTTCGGCGGCGCGCGCCAGGTGACGGCGGTCATGGACGTGATCGAAAAGCGCCATCCCCACGAGCCGCACTATTATCTGCAGGCGATCGGAACCGACCCCGACAAGCAGGGCAAGGGCTACGGCGGCGTGGTCATCCGCCGCCAGCTGGCCGAGGCGGACGCCGCCTCGCTGCCGGCCTATCTGGAATCCAGCAAGGAAAAGAACATCCCGATCTACCAGAGCTTCGGCTTCGAGGTGACCGGCGAGATCAAGCTCCCGAACGGCCCGACCCTGTGGCCGATGTGGCGCAAGGCGCACACGGCTTAGGCTCGCGCCATCGGAGGCGACCCGCGTCGGCCTGTCAGCTGACCGCGATCCGCCGAGGCCGCGCGGCCGGCGCTTTCGGCAAGGTCAGGGTCAGCACGCCGTCCTCGAGCTTCGCGCCGATGTTGTCCTGATCGATCTTGTCCGGCAGCGAAAAGGATCTCGCGTAGTGGCCGACATTGTACTCGGTGTAGACCGGCGTCATCTCCTGATAACTCGAGAAGTCGAGCCGGCCCTCCACGGTGAGCACGCCGTCTTCAAGCGAGACGTCGAGGCCGTCGCGGGCCACGCCGGGCATCTCCATCACCAGCGTCAGGCCGTCGTCGGTCTCGTAGGCGTCCGTGCTCGGGACAAAGAAACGACCCGGGATGGTCTTTTCCTCGCCGGTCAGCTCCTTTTTCTCGCGAACCGCCAGTTCCTGGGACGTCGCCGTGGCGTCCGATTTTGCGGTCATGTCGTTCATCGGTCTAACTCACCTTGATGGTTCTGGGCTTGTCGTGCTCGGCGCGCGTCAGCAGCAGCGCCAAAACGCCGTCGCGGCATTCGGCCTGCACGCGCTCGGGGTCGATTTCGAACGGGAGACTGAGAGCGCGGTCGAAGCGGCCGCCCAATCGTTCACGTCGATGGACGGCCGATCCGGTCGGGTAGTCCACGGACTTGCCCCCCGAGACGCGCACCGTGCGGCCCTTCACCTGCACCTCGATGTCAGATTTCTTGACGCCGGGAATTTCGGCGATCAGGGCGAAGTCCTCGCCCCTTCGGAAGACGTTGATTGGCGGATAAGCGCCGCCACCGCTCAAACCTGCGTCCAGCCAGGAACTGGTCCGGAAGCTGTCCAGCGCTTGCTGCAAGCTCTGGAGCGTGTCGAACGGACTTGGAAGTCGCGCCATGGATCTCTCCGTTTGCTTGAAATCCGCGATAACAGCGCCGGCGTCCGGCGGACGTCGGGCGCTGGCTCGCGACTAGGTGAGGGAGATGTCGGATGGGCGCCCTGTGCGGCTGGGCGGGGATGATGCTGCAGCCTCCCAGAGATCGAGCCGGGCCAGCGCCTCCCGGACATCCGCCAGCGGCGCCGGTTCGGGCGTTCCGAGCAGCCATCTCTGGCTCGGCTCCTCCCGGACACTGGACGCATCCGAAGCCCAGGACGCGAGCACCTGGCGTTTCTCGGCCAGGTTCAACCCGGGATCTCTGAGGACGTCGCGCGGATGGGAAAAGCCAACGGCGGGGCGCAGCCATCGCTCGAGAGCCGCCCCGAGACCTTGGGTTTCAATGAGGTGATCCGAAGTC
>DATJRL010000066.1:0-7061 GCA_035504785.1 Caulobacteraceae bacterium | reverse complement strand
GGGCGGCCGCAAGTCGCTCGGCGCGGGCTTCGATGCCGAGGCGGCGCAAAAGCTCGCTCTGCGTCGACAGGGCCGCCCGGGCGCCGGCCTCGTGCGCCACCTCGAGCACGGCGGCGAAGTCGGCGTGGACAGTGAGGTCCGTTTCGCCGGGGTTCGCCAGCGGGTCGACCTTGCGGTGGCCGACCAGGGCCTGCAGCGTGTCGCCGGGCGAGGCGTCCGCCGCGCCGTAGTCTATCAGTAGCGCCACGCCGCCCTGCCGGGCGATGCGTCCGGCCAGTTCGGCGACGAAGGCGGTTTGCGCCGACGAGCGCTCGATCACGGCGCCGATCGGTGCGTCGGGAATGCGGCCGCCGGCGGGTCGCAGGCCGAACGCGAGGTCGCCGCCCCGCCCCAGCCCCACGACCCGCTCGGCCCACCCCCGCTCCGTACGCTGGAACTGGCGGGTGGGCAGGCAGTCGAGGAACTCGTTGGCGACGAGAAAGATCGGAGCATCGGCGCTCAGCTCGGCGAGGGACGACGCCCAGCGCGGACCGGCGCTCGCCAGGCGCTTCGCCTGCCGCGCCCGCAGCGGCGGCGAGGTTTCGATCAACCACAGCTCGCAGGACGCCAGGAAGCCCGGCGCGATCCCTGCCGCGCGCAGGATGTCGGACATCAGGGTTCCGTCGCCGGGGCCGGCCTCCACCAGCAGCGCCCGTGGCGGGGCGCCGGCGTCCATCCAGGTCTGCGCCAGCCAGAGCCCGATCAGTTCCCCGAACATCTGCGAGACCATCGGCGCGGTGATGAAGTCGCCGGCCTCGCCGATCGCCGGGCGGGTCGCGTAGTAGCCGTCCAGGGGATCGTGCAGGCAGCGCGCCATGAAGACGTCGACGCCGATCGGCCCCGACTCGGCGATCTCCGCCCGCAGGCGGTCCTTCAGGCTCACGACGCCTCGACGTGTTGCGCGGGCGCCGCCGGCTGATGGAAGGCGCGCCAGAGCAGGAAGCCGCCCACGGCGATCATCGGGATCGAGAGGATCATCCCCATGGTAAGTCCGAGCGGGAAGCTGGGCATGCCGAGGTCCGGGTTGCGGACGTTCTCCAGCGCGATGCGGATCGCGCCGTATCCGATCAGCCAGAGGCCGGTGACCGCGCCCGGCCGCTGCAGCCACTTCGCCCGGTGCGTCGCCCAGCGCAGCACCAGGAACAGCGCCACGCCTTCGAGCGCGGCCTCGTAAAGCTGGCTGGGGTGCCGGGCGACGCTCTCGTAAACGCCGGTCGAGTCGACCTGAACGTCGGCGGGGCAATGGCCCGTGACCGGATCGCGCAGCCGGTCGTTGCAGAACACCATGCCCCAGGGGAGGTTGGTGGGCCGGCCCCACAGCTCGCCGTTGACGAAGTTGGCGAGACGCCCGAAGCACTGCCCGATCGGCTCGCAGGCGGCGACGATGTCGGCGACGCCGAACAGCGACAGCTTGTTGGCGAGCGAGAAGCCGATCATCGCTACGGTGACGCCGATCAGGGCGCCGTGGAAGCTCATGCCCCCGTTCCAGATCTCGAACATCTCGAAGGGGTTGGCGAAAAGTTCGGCCCGCTGGTCCGGGTTCACCAGCATGTAGAACAGGATGTAGCCGATCCGCCCTCCGAGGATGATGCCCAGCGTCAACCACAGGATCAGGTCGTCGATCTGCACCGGCGTCGCCGTGGGCGGCCGCCCGCCCCAGAGCTTTGCATTGCGCACCAGCCCGACGGCGTAACGCCAGCCGAGCAGGATGCCGGCGATGTAGGCGAGCGCGTACCACTTGATCGAGAACGGGCCGAGCGTGAACGAGCCGAGGTGAATCGCCGGGATCGGGATCGCCACCGGATCGAAGTTCGGAAACTGCAGGGCCAAGCCGCGAGACTCCTAGCAAAGCTGGACGCGGCGATCGGTAGCCGACAAGTCCTTCGCTTTCACCTGCCGTTTCCCATATAGGAGGCCCATGCAGAGCCAAAATCCGCTTCTGGACGAGATCGCGAAGGCGGCCAACGCCGCCGTCAGCCTCGCCCAGGCCGCCGGCGACGAGGCCAAGGCCGCGTTTCGTTCCGGCGTCGACCGCATGGCGACCGACATGGACCTGATTCGCCGCGACGAGTTCGAGGCGCTGAAGGCCGAAGTCGCCGCGCTGCGCGCCGAAATCGCAGCCCTGAATCCCAAGGGCTGAGCGCGAATTGTTCGCCCGTGGCAAGAAGCGGCTTGAGACGCGCCGCGCGAAGCAGATTAGGCTTCCCCTTCGTCGCTGGCGCGCCGCCGGCGCTAGGACGTCTTGATCCCGAGGTCCCATGGACACCCCCCATCCGGAAGAAGACGACGCCCTGATCGCCCTCGACCCGCTCGACGTGGTCGAGCGCGTCCTGTCGGCCGAAAACCTCACCTTCGACCGCACCGAGGACGGCGACCTCGCCTTCACGCTCGCCGGCGACTGGAAGGACTACGAGCTGTGGTTTGCCTGGCGCCCTGAAGCCGACTGCCTGCAGCTGTGCCTGTCGATCGATCGCCGGGCCGAGAAGGCCCAGCGCGCCGACGCCTGCGACCTCGCCAACCTGATCAACCAGCGGGTCTGGGTCGGGCACTTCGAGGTTTGGAACGACGACGGCGAACTGGTGTTCCGCCATGCCATGGCGCTGCCCGAGGGCGAGCGCCCGACGCTGGCCCAGACCGCCTCGATGATCGACGCGGCGATGGAGGCCGCGGACCGGTTCTACCCGGCGTTCGACTTCCTGCTCGCGGGCGGCAAGTCGCCGCAGGAGGCCATCGACGCCTGCATGTTCGAGACCGTCGGCCAGGCCTGATCCGACCAAGATGACGCCGATCCTGCTCATCGGCGGCGCCGGGCGCATGGGCGGCGCGCTCGTCCAGGGCTGGCTGCGCGCCGGGGCTTTCGCGCCCTTCGACCTGCTCATCCGCGATCCGGCGGCCGGTCCCGAAGCGTCGGTCTCCGGCGCGCGGCGCGATCCGGACGCCGCGGCGATCGGGCGCGCGAGGACTGTCGTGCTGGTGGTGAAGCCGCAGATCTGGCGCGAGGCGGCCGCCGAGGTGACCCCGCTGCTGGCGCCCGACGCGGTGATCGTCTCCATCGCCGCGGGAGTCGCGACGGCGGACATCGCCGCGGCGTTCGGCGGGCGCAAGGTCGCGCGGGTGATGCCGACCACGGCGGCGGCGATCGGTCAGGGCACGGCCAGCATCTACGCCGCCGATCCCGAGGCCCGCGCTCGCGCCCATGCGCTGATGGCGCCGGTCGGGACTGTGGTCGACCTCGGCGACGAGGACCTGATGCACGCGGCGACGGCCGTCTCCGGCTCCGCGCCCGCCTACTTCTACGCCTTCGTCGAGGCGCTCTCGGCGGCCGGAGAGTCGGTCGGCCTGAGCCCGGCGCAGGCCCGGACCCTCGCCCGCGCCACCATATCGGGGGCGGCGGCGCTGCTGGCCGCCAGCGGCGAAGAGCCCGCCACGCTCCGCCGCCAGGTCACCTCGCCCGGCGGCACCACCGAGGCGGCGCTGAAGATCCTCACGGGCGACGCGGGTTTCGGGCCGCTGCTGGAAGCGGCGGTGAAAGCCGCCACCGAACGCTCAAGAGAGCTCGGAAGATAATCCAGCGCCCGAGTGCGCCGCAGGCGCAGCTAAGAATAACCGCAGAGTCCGCCGAGAAGGCGCGGAGGACGCGGAGCTGCGCAGACCCTCTGCGAACTCCGCGCCTTCTCTGCGATCTCTGCGGCTACCCTTAAGGACGCCTACGGCGTCCGAGCTTTCGCCGGGCTGGGCGCCTCGCTAGGGTTGAAGGATGAGCACGGATATCCTCGACCAGTCCTGTGACGCCGCGCTCGCCCTCGCGGCGGAGCGTCCGTGGCGCGAGGTTTCCCTGCGTGACATCGCCGAGCGCGCCGGCGTCGCGTTCGCCGACCTCTACGGCAAGGCGCCCGGCAAGCCGTTGCTGGTGCTGCGGCTGAGCCAGAAGCTCGACCGGGCCGCGCTGGAGACGGCGGCGACCCCGTCGGACGATCCGCACGACCGCCTGTTCGACGCCACCATGGCGCGGATCGAGGCGATGGAGCCGCATCGGGCCGGCTTGATCTCGATGGCCCGCGGGGAAAGTCGGGTGACGATGGCGACGCTCTTCCCGCTCACCGCCCGCGCCATCCTCGAAGCCGCCGGCGTCACCGCGACGCCGCCCAGGCTGGCGGCGATGACTCTGGTCTGGGGGCGGGTGGTCCAGGTCTGGCGCGACGACGAGGGTGCGCTCAATCGCACCATGGCCGAGATCGACAAGCGCCTCAGGCAAATGCGCGAGCGCCTCAAGCGGATCGGGGCGGGGTATTGAGCGGGTTGGGTTGACTCGGACTGTGCCGGGCCGTCACAACTGTCACGTCATCACCGGCTGAAGCGCGAAGCGCGAATGCCGGTGAGCCATTCCGACGCCGCTTTGGGAGCCGACCGGCCGCCCAACATGGGTAGCCCGGGACAAGCCCGGCTATGACGTGTTGACTTGGATGAGGCGGGGCGCGACGGCGAGAAGCCGACCGGCGGGCGCTTCAGCCCGGTAGCCTCAGCACCGCCCTCAGTCCCCCGAGCGGGGAGCGGTCGAGGGTGACTTCGCCGCCGTGGCCGCGGGCGACGTCGCGGGCGATGGCGAGGCCGAGGCCGACGCCCTTTTCGTTCTGGTTGCGCGCCTCGTCGAGCCGGCCAAACGGGGTGAACGCCTCCTCGAAGCGCTCGGGCGGGATGCCGGGCCCGTCGTCGTCGATGAGGATCTCGACCCCGCCGGCCGGGGTCGGATGGGCGGCGACCTCGATGTGCTCGCCGTAGGCCGCGGCGTTCATCACCAGGTTGGAGATGGCGCGCTTCATGGCGTTAGGGCGAACTGTGGCGGCGAGATCCTTGTCGGCCGCCACCCGGACCGCGGCGCCCGCCTGGGCGGCGCTTTCGCTGACCTCATCCAGCATCGGCGCCAGCGCCACCCGCTCCAGCGCCTCGCCGCCCTCGCCTCTCGCGAAGGCGAGATACTCGTCGATCATGTGCTCCATCTCGGCGAGGTCGCGCTTCATCGCCTCGACCCGCGCGCCGGGCTCGGCCAGGGCCAGCTCCAGCTTCAGGCGGGTGAGGGGGGTGCGCAGGTCGTGGCTCACCGAGGCGAGCAGGGCGGTGCGCTGGTCGACGTAGCGCTGGATGCGGTTCTTCATCGCCAGGAACGACTGGCCGGCCTGGCGGACCTCGCGCGCGCCGTAGGGCTTGAACGGGATGTCCGCCCCCTTGCCGAAAGCGTCCGCCGCCGAAGCCAGCCGCTCGATCGCCCGCACCTGGTTGCGGATGAACAGCACGGAGAGCGCGGTCAGCAGCACCGTGGCGACGGTCAGGTAGAAGATGAAGCTGTAGGCCTGGGTCGCGAAGGCGCGGTCGCGGGGCGCGATGATGCGCAGGACGCCAGTCGGGACCTTCACCCGGATGTCGACGTAGGCGGGATAGCGGGTGGTGTCGAACCAGTAGGGAAGGTCGATGCGGTCGGAAAGGGCGCGGTCCATGGCGCGGTCGATGCCGAAGAGGGCGAAGTGCTTCACCTTCGGCAGCTGCGCCTTGGCCTCGTAGATGATCGAGAGGTCCAACGACTGCTCCGCGCGGTCGGCGAGATGCTTCAGCCCGGCGGGCGTCGGGTCGGTCTCATAGCCCTGGATCACCCAGGCGATCTCGCCGGCCAGTCCCTCGGTCATGTGGCTGTTCACCCGTTGCCAGTAGGCGTCGAAGAACAGCCAGGTGACCAGGATCTGCATCACCAGGATAGGCAGCACGATGATCAGCAGGCTGCGGCCGTAGAGCGATGTCGGCGCCCGGCGCTTCAGGAACAGGAACAGCGAGGGGAGTCGCGGCTTCATGCGGGCTTCATGGGTCCGGCGCCAGCATGTAGCCCACCCCGCGCACGGTCTGCAGGTAGCGCGGGTTCTTCGGGTCGTCCTCGATCTTGCGGCGCAGGCGGGTGACCTGGATGTCGACGGCGCGGCCCGCGGCCTCCGCGCTCTCGCGGGCGAGGGCGAAGCGGTCGACGGGGGCGTGGGCGGCGCCGGCGAGCTGGCGCAGCAGCTGGACCTCGCCCTCGGTGAGACGCACCGGCAGGTCGTCGCGCCAGAGCTCGCCCCGCGCCAGATCGAAGCTGCAGCGGCCCAGCTGGATGCGCCCGCCGGCGCCCGGCCGCGGCCCGACCCGCCGCAGGATCGCCTCGATGCGCAGCACGAGTTCGCGCGGCTCGAACGGCTTGGCGAGGTAGTCGTCGGCCCCGAGCGTCAGGCCCTCGATCCGGTCGCCGGGCAGGCCGCGGGCGGTGAGGATCAGGATCGGCGTCTGGCCGCCCTCGCCCGGCCGCGCCCTGAGCCAGCGCGCGAAGGCAAAGCCATCCTCCCGCGGCATCATCACATCCAGCACGAGCAGGTCGAAGGCGAGTTGTTCGACCATCCGCCGCGCCTGGGTCGCGTCAGCCGCGACAGAGACGCGAAAGCCCGCCCGCACCAAGTATTCCTTGATCAGGCCGCGGATGCGGTCGTCGTCGTCGACCACCAGCAGATGGCGCAGCGTGTCCGGCGATGGCCGGGCGGCGGTCCGCTCGCGGATCATATCAGGCCGGCATTTCGTTTGACGGGTGAGGCTCGGCGGCGTCTAAGGTCCGCCCCGCTGGAAAAGGAGGCCCCAAAGCCCATGTCACTCGTGCCCATGGATGACCGCGACGGATGGATCTGGCTGGACGGCCAGTTCACCCCCTGGCGCGAGGCCAAGGTGCACGTACTGACCCACGGCCTGCACTACGCCTCGGCGGTCTTCGAGGGCGAGCGGATGTACGGCGGCGAGATCTTCAAGCTGACCGAGCATACCGAGCGCCTCTTCAAGTCGGCGGAAATCCTCGACTTTTCGATCCCCTACACGGTGGCTCAGATCGACGAGGCGTGCAAGCAAACCTGCGCGCTCAACAACCTCGCCGACTGCTACGTGCGCCCGATCGCCTGGCGCGGATCCGAGGTGATGGGGGTCTCGGCCCAGCAGAGCAAGATCCACGCGGCGATCGCCGC
>DATJRL010000065.1:0-15135 GCA_035504785.1 Caulobacteraceae bacterium | reverse complement strand
GCTGGCCGCGCGGCTCGCCGAGACCCCGGCGGCATGAGCGACGCCCGTCCCATCCTCGCCGTGGTCGGCATGACCCGCGAGGCCAAGATCCTGGGCGGCGCGCCGGTGGTGATCGGGGGCGGCTGCGCGACGACACTCGCCGCGACCCTGCAGGACGAGCTAAGTCGCGGCGTCGCCGGGGTGATCAGTTTCGGGCTGTGCGGCGCGCTCGATCCGTCGCTCAGGGTGGGAGACGTGGTTGTGGGAGAATCTGTGGCGGACCCCGACGATGGCTTCGCGGCCGACGCGGCGTGGGCGCACCGGCTCGTCCAAGGCGTTCCCGGCGCGCGGCTCGGAACTTTCGCCCGCGCCGAGCGCGTGGTCGGCAGCCTGGATGAGAAGGCCGAGTTGCGTCGGCGCACAGGCGCGTCGGCGGTGGACCTGGAGTCCTACGTGGTGGCGCGGCTGGCGCGCTGGTTCGGCGCACCGTTCGCGATCCTGAGAGCCGTGTCCGACACCGCCGATCGAACGCTGCCCCATGCCGCCCGCGTCGGCCTGGGGGCCGACGGCCGCCCGGCGATCGGCCCGGTGCTGGCTTCGTTGCGGTCCAATCCCTGGCAGATCGGCTCGCTCATCCGCACGGCGCTCGAGGCCGAAGACGCCTTCCATGCCCTCGAACACGCCCGCCAGGCCCTGGGGCCCCGGCTGGGGGGGCCGTAAGGTCGCTAGCGCCGCCCACTCCTCCCCGTGAAAGCGGGACGCAGGTGTTTTATCGAGGAGCGCCAGGTTTCAGAAAAGCCTAGGCCCCCGCTTTCGCGAGGGAGAGCGGAGGGCTTGCGCGTCGGATAGCGCTAGACCGAGTTCCGGGTTGGGATGACGACCATCATCTGCTCGTAGCCTTTGACGAAGGTCGAGTAGGTGCGGCGGGGTTCTTCGAGGAGCTGGATTTCCGGGAAGCGCCTCAGGATCTCCTCCCAGATCACACGAAGCTGCAGTTCGGCCAGACGATTGCCGACGCAACGGTGGATGCCGAAGCCGAAGGAGAGGTGGTGGCGCACCCGGGGCCGGTCGATGACGTAGTCGTTCGGCCGCTCGATCACCTCGTCGTCGCGGTTGCCCGAGACGTACCACATGGCGACCAGATCACCCGCGCGGATGGTCTTGCCGCCGAGTTCGAAGTCCTGCTTGGCGGTGCGCTTCATGTGCGCCAGCGGCGTCTGCCAGCGGATGGTTTCCGATACCATGGACGGCACCAACTCGGGGTTGGCGCGCAGCTTGGCGTACTGGTCGGGGAATTTGTTGAGTGCGTAGACGCTGCCCGAGATGGTGTTGCGCGTGGTGTCGTTGCCGCCGATGGTCAGCAGGATCACATTCCCCAGGTACTCGAACTGATCCATGCCGCGGGTCTCGGGACCGTGGGCCAGCATCGAGATCAGGTCGCCGCCGGGCGGCGCGTTCAGCCGCTCGTTCCAGAGCTTCAGGAAGTAGGTGCCGTATTCGAACATCTCGGCGCGCTTCTGCTCCCAGGTGTCGACGATGCCGTGGCCCGGCTGAGCCATGACGATGTCGGACCAGCGGGTCAGCTTGCGGCGGTCGGCCTGCGGCATGTCGAAGAGCGTCGCCAGCGTCATCGCCGTGAGCTCCATCGACACCTTGTCCACCCAGTCGAACGGCTCGCCGATCGGGAGCGAGTCGAGGATCGCCGCCGCCCGCTCGCGGATCAGCGGCTCCATGATCGCCAGATTGTGCGGCGAGACCGCTGGGCTGACCGTCTTGCGCTGCACGTCGTGCTTCGGCGGGTCCATGGCGATGAACATCTTCGGGCCGGAGTCGCCGCTGAAGAACAGGCTGTCCTGGCCGAAGCCGCCGCCCTGGGCGGCCAACTCCTGCTCGCGTCGCTCGCTGGGCGGCAAGGTGATGCCGCCTTCCGAGGAGAACACCTCGTGATTGGTGTCGACGGTCATGATGTCGTTGTACTTGGTCACCGCCCAGTGGGGAGCGAGGTCGCCCTCGGGCGTGAAGTGCACCGGATCCTCGCGGCGCAGCCGCTCGAAGTACGGCCACATGGCGTCGTCCCGGAACAGCGACGGCTGCGCAGGGTTCAGGTCGTCGATCGGCGTCGCCTGGACCTCGGCCCGCGCCGCCGCCTGGGTCTTGTCCGCTAGATCGATCGCGCCGTCGCTCATTGGGGTCTTTCCTCACTCCGCCGGCCCCGGCGGACGCCGGCCCGTGCGTGTTAACAGCGTTAAGTTAGCGCCGAACCGCGCCTATGTGAACCGCCATCGCGCGCGCCTAGCTGACGCGGGCGACCTTTTTGGCCTTGGGATTGGTCGCGCGGATCTGGGCCAGGCGCTGCTCGACCTGGGCCGAGAAGACGTAGTCGGCGGGACGCTGGTTATCGATCGGGATGTCCGGGGCCATCGGGCCGTCGGTGCGCACACCGTTCAACATCACGCCCAGCGCCCGCATCGGGTGCTTCACGATGTCGGCCACCGCGCTGGCCTCGAAGCCCGAGTGGACCATGCAGTCGGCGCATTTCTCGTAGTTGCCGACGCCGTACTTGTCCCACTCGGTATCGTCCATCAACTCCCTGAACGTCTTCACGTGGCCCTCGCCGAGCAGGTAGCAGGGGCGCTGCCAGCCAAAGACGTTGCGCGTCGGGTTGCCCCAGGGCGTGCAGTGGTAGGCCTGGTTGCCGGCCAGGAAGTCCATGAACATGGTCGACTGGGTGAACGACCAGGCCTTGCCGCCGCGGCCGCGCTTCAGGATATCGCGGAACAGCTGCTTGGTGCGGGTGCGATTCAGGAAGTGATCCTGGTCCGGCGCCCGCTCGTAGGCGTAGCCGGGCGAGATGGTGACGCCGTCGACGCCCACCCGCTTCATCTCGTCGAGGAAGTTCGCCACCCGCTCCGGATCGGCGCCGTCAAATAGCGTGCAGTTGAGATTGCACTGGAAACCCTTTGATTTTGCGAGCTTAATCGCCTTCACAGCGATGTCGTAGACCCCGTCCTGACAGACCGAGTGGTCGTGCATGATCTGATCGCCGTCGAGGTGGATCGACCAGGTGAAGAACGGGTCGGGCTTGTACTGGTCGATCTTCTTCGTCAGCAGCAGCGCGTTGGTGCAGAGGATCACGAACTTCTTACGCGCCAGGAAGCCCTCGACGACCTTCGGCATGTCGCGATGCAGCAGCGGTTCGCCGCCGGCGATGGACACCACCGGCGCGCCGCACTCGTCGATCGCCTCCATGCACTGCGCCACTGACAGGCGCTGGTTCAGGATCTCGTCCGGATAGTCGATCTTGCCGCAACCGGCGCAGGCCAGGTTGCAGCGAAACAGCGGCTCCAGCATCAGCACCAGCGGGTAGCGTTTCACGCCGGCCAGTTGCTGCTTCATGATGTAAGCGCCGACGCGCGCCGTGACTGCGAGTGGGATCGCCAAGTCCGCAACTCCTGTTGGTCGCCGGGCCTTTGAGTCCCCGCCCCCGTGTGGCGGACTTAGGCGGCATGGCGGCCACGATCAACCCGTTCCCCGCTTCTCAGCGCCGCGCTGTTGCCGCATGGTGACGGCGGGGCGTGAAACACCGCGATCTTGGCCGGATGCGAGCTTTGCGGCTAAGACTCGTGGCCAGCGTGACTCACGCGCCAGAACAACACGACGAGGAACGCCGGTTGAGTGCGCCCGAGGCCCAGGGAGGCGGTCACGTTCGGCGCGTCGTCGTCATCGCCGCCCTCGTCGGACTCGCGGTCTCCATCGTCATCGTCGTCAAGGCAGGCTTCGGCGAGATCGCCGCCATCGCGATCAACCGCATCGGCTGGAGGGGTCTGCTGGCGATGTGCGCCACCTACCTGCCGGGCGTCGCGGTGCTCGGCGCCGCCTGGCTCGTGCTGGACGCGAGGGCCAGACCAAGCGAGTGGCTGACTTTGTTCTTCGCCCGGCTGGTGCGCGACGCCTCGGGCGAACTCCTGCCATTTTCGTCGCTTGGCGGCTTCGTCTTCGGCGCGCGGGCGGCGATCCTCGGCGGCATGGAGCCGGCGATGGCGATCTCCACAACCGTGGTGGACGTCACCGCGGAGTTCATCAGCCAGCTTGGCTATGCGGCGGTGGGCCTCGCCCTGCTCGGCGCGGGCCCGGAGGCGCTGGAGAGCCAGCGTTTGCTGGCGTCGTCGCTGCTGGGTCTGGCCGCCGGCGGTATCGGGGCGGTGGCGTTCATCGTCTTCCAGCACCGAGCCTCGGGGTTCATCGAGCGGGAGGTGGCGAAGCGCGCGCCGAGCGCGCTGGCCCAGACCAGCGCCGTCACCGCCTCGGTGCACGCGCTCTACGAGAAACCTTGGCGGCTGATCTTCAGCACGGTGCTGCACTTCATCGGCTGGATCCTGGGCGCGGTGGGCGTCTGGGGCGGGCTATGGCTCGCCGGCCAGCACATGAGCCTCCGGATCATCCTCGGACTGGAGAGCCTGGTCTACGTCGTCCGCACCATGACCTTCGCCGCGCCGATGGGGCTGGGCGTGATCGAAGCCGGCTACGCGGCCGTCGCCGTCCTCTTCGGCCTACCGGTGCAATTCGCGGTCGCGCTGTCTCTGATCAAGCGCGTCCGCGACGTCCTGATCGGCTTGCCGGCCCTGGCGCTCTGGCAGTTCCTCGAGGGCCGCAGAATGCTCACGCCCGGCGCCAAGGCCGGCGCGCTGGAGGCCAAGTCGGAGTGAAGGGCCGGTCTTGGGTCACCTCATGAAGCGATAGCCGACGCCCGGCTCGGTGAGCACGTGGCGGGGCGTGGACGGCTCGGCTTCGATCTTCTGGCGCAGCTGGCCGACCAGCACGCGCAGGTACGGCAGGTCGTCCACGTGCGCCGGGCCCCAGATGGCGGTGAGCAGTTGGCGATGCGTCAGCACCTTGCCGTCGCCCTCGGCCAGACGAGCCAACAACTCGTACTCCTTCGGCGAGAGGCGCACCGGCTCCCCCGCCCGACTGACCAGGCGCTTGACGAGGTCGATCTCCAGGTCTCCGGCGCGGATCAGCGGATCTGCGCCGCCGCGCTCCAGCTTGTGCCGCAGCGCCACCCTGAGGCGCGCCAGGAATTCACCGACGCCGAAGGGCTTCTGGATGTAGTCGTCGGCGCCGAGATCGAGCGATGCGATCTTCTCCAGTTCGCGCTCGCGGGCCGAGAGCACCAGCACCGGCCCGGCATAGAAGGCGCGGGCGGCGCGCAGGAGGTCCTTGCCATCCATGTCCGGCAGGCCGAGGTCCAGCACCACGGCGTCCGGCGCCGCCGAGGCGATGGCGCGCAGGCCTTCGGTCCCGTTGTTGGCGCGCACCGCCTCGAACCCGGCCGCGTTCAGCGCCGGCTGCAGGAACCGATGGATCTGCGGTTCGTCGTCGATGACCAGGATGCGGGGCTTGTAAGCGCTCATAGCAGCCAATGCGGGGTGGGTTTTTCCTTGGGCAGGCTGATCAGGATCCGAGTCCCCCGTCCCTGGTGAATGGGGCTGGCGGCGGCGATGCGCCCGCCCATCGCGTCCACGAACCCCTTGGCGATAGCCAGGCCCAGCCCGGTGCCCTTGCCCCGGTCGCTTGCTTCCTCCAGGCGCTGGAACTTCTCGAACACCTGCTGCAGCTGCGCCGTCGGGATGCCGCGGCCCTCGTCTTCCACGCTGATAACGACGTTGCGCTCGTCCTCGAAGACCGCCGCCTCGATGCGCGAGCCGTCGGGGCTGTAGGCGATGGCGTTTTCCAGGATGTTGACCAGCGCCTGTTCCAGCAGCGCCGGGTCGGCGGGCACGGTCGAGAGCGTCGGCGGGAAGTCGCGGGCCAACTCCCGCTTGCCTAGCCGCCGCGCGACCCGCTCGGCGGCGGCGGTCACGACGTCACGGGTGTCGGTCGACTGGGTGCGAGGCGCGACGCCGCCGCCTTCCAGCCGGGTCATGTCGAGAAGGTTGCCGACATAGCGGTTGAGGCGCTCAGCCTCGTCGCGGATGCTCTCCAGCAGGTCTTCCTGCACGGGGCGGTCGAGCGACTTGCCGTACTCCAGCAGCGTCGTGGCCGCGCCCAGCACTCCCGACAACGGCGTACGCAGGTCGTGGCTGATGGAGTTGAGCAGCGCGGTGCGCAGCCGCTCGGACCGTCGCAGGGCGTCCGCCTCCGAGGCTTCGGCGGCGAGTTCGGCGCGCTCCAGCGCGATGGCGCCCTGATCGAGCAGGGACAGCACGAAGCGCTCGCCCTCGGCGTCGCCCACGCCGTGCGCCTCGGCGCCGGCGACACCCACCCTTTTGCTGATCCCTTGCAGGGGGTGGAAGGTCCAGCTGGCGGCCGGCAGGGTTCCAGTCCCCGCGCCAGCCGCCTCGCCGTGCTCCCAAGCCCAACGCGCCGCCGCCATGTCCTGGGTGGAGAGCGACGGCATCTCCGGCGCGGCCGCCGCCGGCGCGATCTCGCCGTCCGACGGCAGCAGGATCACGCCCTTCGCGCCTGTCGCTGCGGAGAGTTGCTCGGCGAGAGCGGTGGCGGCGTCGAGCTTCTTGGCCGCGGCGGAGAGCCGGCGACTTGCGCCCAGCAAGGTGGTGATGGCGGCCGCGCGCCGGGCCGTCGCCTGCTGCTGGTCGCGAACCCGGCCCGCGAGGAAGCCGGTGACCATGGCGACGGCGAGGAACACGAACAGGGTCAAGACGTCGGTTGGCGAGCCGATCACGAACGAGTAGCGCGGCTCGAGAAACAGATAGTTGTAGACGAGGAACGCCAGTCCAGCGGCCAGCAGCGCCGGACGCAGGCCCTGCAGCACCGCCGCGGTCAGCACCGCGGCCAGGAAGATCATCCCCAAGTCGGAAGCGCGGAATGTGCGGTCGAGGTACCAGGCGACCAGCGTCGCGACGGCGATATAGGCGACGCCCGGGAGGTAGGCGCGCCAGGCGCCCGGCTCGCGGGCTATCCGCTGCGGCAGACTGGGGCCCGGCGGCTCGGACGACCGCTCGGTCACCACATGCAGCGCGACGCCGTGAGCTTCGCGCATCAGCGCCGCGGCGAAGGATCGCCCGACCGCCAGCCGCCAGCGGCTGTCGCGGGACTTGCCGATGACGAGCTGGGTGACGTTGTTCTTGCCGCAGTAGTCGATGACCACGGCCACGAGATCGTCGCCGGTAAGCGACACCGTGGCGCCGCCGAGTTGTTCGGCGAGCCTCAAGGCGTCGTTGATCTTCGCCAGCGTGGCGGCCGATGGCGGAGACCGGCCCGGTCGTTCGATGTGCGCCACGGTCCACGGCGCGTTCATCATCTCGGCCAGGCGACGGCCGGTGCGCACCAAGTGGTCGGCCATCGGGTCGCCCGAAACCAGCACCAGGATCCGCTCGCCCGCCGCCCAGGGCCCGGCGACGCCCGCGCGGCGCATGGCCCCCACCAGCTCGTCGTCGACGGCTTGGGCGGCCCGGCGCAGGGCGAGTTCGCGCAGGGCGGTCAGGTTCTCGGGCTTGAAGAAGTTCTCCGAGGCCAGGCGCGCCGTCTCAGGCACGTAGACCTTGCCCTCGGCCAGCCGCTGGCGCAGCTCCGCCGGCGTGATGTCGACGAGCTCGATCTCGTCGGCCTTGGAGAGCACGCTGTCCGGCACCGTCTCGCGCTGGCGGACGCCGGTGATCTTCCAGACGACGTCGACGAGGCTTTCCAGGTGCTGGACGTTGAGCGCCGTCCAGACGCTGATGCCGGCCGCGAGCAGCTCCTCGACATCCTGCCAACGCTTGGGATGGCGCGAGCCCGGCACGTTGGTGTGGGCGAACTCGTCGACCAGCAAAAGTTCCGGCTTGCGAGCCAGGGCGGCGTCGATATCGAACTCGAGCAGCGTGCGGCCGCGGTACTCGATCGGCTTGCGCGGCAGGATCTCGAGACCCGGCGTCAAGGCATCGGTCTCTTTACGCCCGTGGGTTTCGACCACGCCCACCACAACGTCGCGACCTTCGGCTTTGCGACGCGCGGCCTGGGTCAGCATGGCGAAGGTCTTGCCGACCCCCGGAGACATGCCGAGGAACACCTTGAGCCGACCGCGTCCCGCCTTCGAAGCTTCCGCCAGAAGGGCGTCAGGATCGGGGCGACGCGGCTCGTCGAGAGTCATCTACCTCCAGGCTGCGCTTTCGGAAGCGCCTTGTCCAACGCGAGGTTGGTCATCAACACGTTCACCCGCGGCTGGCCGATGAAGCCGAGGAGCGGCGGCTGGACGTGGGCGTCGATCAAGGCGCGCACCGCCTGAGCGCTTGCGCCGCGCGCCTTGGCGATCCGGTCGACCTGCAAGTCGGCGTAAGCCGGCGAGATGTCCGGATCGAGGCCGGAAGCCGAGGTCGTGATGGCGTCGTCCGGGATCGTCTGATGGCCGGTCGACTTGCGCAGCGCGTCGGCGTCGCCGGCGATGCGCTTGGCGAGATCGGGGCTCAGGGGCCCGTAGTTCGAGCCGCCGGAGCTGGTGGGATCGTAGCCGTTGCCGGCCGCCGAGGGACGAGGATGCAGGTACTCGTCCTTGGCGAACGGCTGGGCGAGCAGCTCCGAGCCGATCACGTGGCCGGAACTGTCGGTCACCAGGCTGCCTTCGGCCTGGTAGGGGAAGGCGACGTGCGCGATGCCGGTGATGACCAGCGGGTACCCGAGGCCGAGGAGCAGGGTGAACAGCACGGTGGAGACGATGGCGGGGCGAATGTCGGAGAGCATTTCAGGGGACCTTCTCAGGCCAGGCCGATGGCGGTGACGACGATGTCGACGATCTTGATGCCGACGAACGGGGCGACGATCCCGCCCAGGCCGTAGATCAGCAGGTTGCGCTGCAAGAGGCGGCCGGCGCCGATGGGCCGATAGCGCACGCCGCGCAGCGCCAGGGGAATCAGCGCGATGATGATCAGCGCGTTGAAGATGATCGCCGACAGGATGGCGCTGCGAGGATTGGCCAGGTGCATGATGTTGAGTGCGCCCAGCGCCGGCAGCGAGGTGAAGAAGATCGCCGGGATGATGGCGAAGTACTTGGCCACGTCGTTGGCGATGGAGAAGGTGGTCAGCGCGCCGCGGGTGATCAGCATCTGCTTACCCACCTCGACGATCTCGATCACCTTCGTGGGGTCGGAGTCGAGGTCGACCATGTTGCCGGCCTCGCGGGCGGCTTGCGTGCCGGTCTGCATCGCCACGCCCACGTCGGCCTGAGCCAGCGCCGGCGCGTCGTTGGAGCCGTCGCCGCACATGGCCACCAGACGGCCCTTGGCCTGTTCCTCGCGGATCAGGCGTAGTTTGTCCTCGGGCGTCGCCTCGGCGAGGAAGTCGTCGACGCCGGCCTCCGAGGCGATCGCCGCCGCGGTGACGGGGTTGTCGCCGGTGATCATCACGGTGCGCAGGCCCATGCGGCGCAGGTCCGCGAAGCGGTCCTTCACGCCGACCTTCACCACGTCCTTCAGGTGGATCACGCCGACGAGCACGCCGTTCTCGGCGACCGCCAGCGGCGTGCCGCCGGAGCGGGCGATGCGATCGACCGCCGCCGACATCTCGGGGGGAACGTCGGTCGAGGCGAGACCGACCAGCTTCAAGATCGCGTCCACCGCGCCCTTGCGCCAGACGTCCTTGCCCGCATCGAGCCCGGAAATGCGCGTGGTCGCGCTGAACGGCACTGGGGTCGAGTCCTGCGGCGGAACGCCGGTGAGGCCGCGCTCGAGCGCCAGGTCGACGATCGAGCGTCCCTCCGGCGTCTCGTCGGCGAGCGAGGCCATCATGGCCGCGCGCAGGGCCGTCTCGGGCCGCACGCCCGGCGCCGGGATGACATCGGTCGCCATGCGGTTGCCGTGGGTGATCGTGCCGGTCTTGTCGAGCAGCAGGGTGTCGACGTCGCCGGAGGCTTCGACGGCGCGGCCGGAGGTCGCGAGCACGTTGAACTTCAGCAGGCGGTCCATGCCGGCGATGCCGATGGCCGACAGCAGGCCGGCGATCGTGGTGGGGATCAGGCAGATGAAAAGAGCGCCCATCACCAGCGGGTTCAGCTTGACGCCGGAGTACTGGCCAAGCCCCAGCAGGGTCGCCGTGACGATCAGGAAGACGATGGTGAGGCCGGCGAGGAGCACGGTTAGCGCCAGCTCGTTCGGCGTCTTGCGCCGCTCGGCGCCTTCGACCATCGCGATCATGCGGTCGAGGAAGGTGTTGCCGGGATCGGCGGTGATGCGAACCTTGATCCAGTCGGAGACGACAGTGGTGCCGCCTGTCACCGCGGAACGGTCGCCGCCGGCCTCGCGGATCACAGGGGCGGACTCGCCGGTGATCGCCGCCTCGTTCACCGAGGCGACGCCTTCGACGATGTCGCCGTCCGACGGGACCATGTCGCCGGCTTCGACCAGCACGACGTTGCCCGCCGCCAGCTTGTAGGCGGGCGTCGGCACGATCTGGTTCAGCTTCTCATCGACGATCAGCTTGGCTTGCACGTCGACACGCTGAGCGCGCAACGCGTCGGCGGCGGCCTTGCCGCGGCCTTCGGCGATGCTCTCGGCGAAGTTGGCGAACAGCACCGTGAACCAGAGCCAGAGCGCGATCTGTAGCGCCCACCAGGGGTAGACGCCGGTGCGGAAGGCGTCGACGGTCGAGAGGGTAGCCATGAAGGCCACGATCTCGGTGGCGAGGATCACCGGGTTCCGCGACAGCTTGCGCGGGTCGAGCTTGACGAACGAGTCCTGGATGGCGCGCAGCATCACGCTCGAGGACAGCGCGGTCGAGGCGACCGCGGAGCGGCGCTTTTCACCCAGGTGGTGTTGGATGGCGACGTCGGTCATAGGGTCAGAGCTCCGATACGGGGTCAGTGCTGCTTGGCGACCGCGTCGAGCACCATGAAGTGCTCCACGATCGGACCGAGCGCCTGGGCGGGGAAGTAGAGAAGGCCGCCGATGATGATGATCACGCCCACGAGCAGGCCGACGAACAGCGGGCCATCGGTTGGGAAGGTGCCTCCAGTGGGGGGCAGTTTCGGCTTCGAGGCGATCGCGCCCGCCAGCGCCAACACCGGGACGGCGATGGCGAAGCGGCCGAGCAGCATCGCGATGCCGAGGGTGGTGTTCCAGTAGGGCACGTTGGCGTTGAGGCCGGCGAAGGCCGAGCCGTTGTTCCCGGTCGCCGAGGTGTAGGCGTAGAGAATCTCCGACAGCCCGTGCGGACCCGAGTTCGACAGGGCCTTGTCGAGGTGCGCCCAAGGCGCGACGCAGGCTACCGCCGCGAAGCCCAGCACCGAGAGTGGAAAGATCAGCAGGGGCAGCATGGCGAACTTCACCTCCCGCGCCTCGATCTTCTTGCCGAGGTACTCGGGCGTTCGTCCGACCATGAGACCGGCGACGAAGACGGCGATGATCGCCATGACCATCATGCCGTAGAGGCCGGAGCCGACGCCGCCTGGCAGGACCTCGCCAAGCTGGATCATGAACATCGCGGCGCCGCCGGCCAGCGGCATGAAGCTGTCGTGCATGGCGATCACGCCGCCGTCCGATGCGCCGGTGGTGAAGGCGGCCCATGTCGCCGTCGAGGGCGCGCCGAAGCGCACCTCCTTGCCCTCCATGTTGACCTGAGCGACGGCATGGACGGCGTGCAGCGCGGGCGCGGGCTGGGTCTCGGCCCAGTAGATGATCGAGGCCGCGCCGAAGATGAAGAGCGCCATCACCGCCACGATCGCCCGGGCGTCTTTCTTGGCCATTGCGACAATGCCGAAGGCGAACACGCAGGCGTAGCCCAGCGTGTTCATCTCGATCTCTTCAATCAGGTTGGTGAAGGGGTTCGGGTTCTCGTAGGGGTGCGAGGAGTTGGCGTTGAAGATGCCTCCGCCGTTGGTCCCGAGTTGCTTGATCACTTCCTGGCTAGCGGTGGGATAGAGGATGTTGACCTGCTTGCCGCCTTCCAGGCCCACCATGTCGACGTGACCGTTGAGGGTTTGCGGCATGCCGTTGGCGACGAAGACCAACGCGATGACGATCGAGATCGGCAACAGCACGTAGAGGCTGATGCGGGTCAGATCGACCCAGAAGTTGCCGAGCCCCTCGCCGCGGTTGGCGGCGAAGGCGCGCGCCATGGCCGCCGCGATGGCGATGCCGGCGGCGGCGGAGAGGAAGTTGTGGCTGGTCAGTCCCGCCATCTGCGAGAAGGCCGAGAGCGTCGACTCCGGCGTGTAGGACTGCCAGTTGGTGTTGGTGACAAAGCTGATCGCCGTGTTGAACGACAAGTCGGGACTGGCTCCCGCGAACTTCTGCGGGTTGAACGGCAGCAGGTTCTGGAAGCGCAGGATCAGGTACAGCACCAGGAAGCTGGCGATGCTGAACACGACCACCGAAATGGCGTAGGCGAACCAGTTCTGGTTCTTCTTCGGGTCGATCCCGAAGGTCCAGTAGAGCGCGCCTTCGACGGGCCTCAGGACCGGGTCGAGCCAAGTCGTCCCGCCTTGCCACACGCGGGCAAGATAGGCGCCCAGCGGCACGGCGAGGGTGACCGTGACGGCGAGCGTAAAGATGATCTCAGCCCAGCCCTTCGGGTCCATGGCCGTTGTCCTTGAAGCTTGTCGTTAGAATTTGTCGGGCCGCAGCAGCGCCGCGACCATGTAGGCGCCCACCACCACGGCGGCGGCCGCCCAGAGCAGCGGAACGATCATGACGAAATCCTCCGCAGGCCCACGGCGTAGAGGGCGAACACGAGCATCACGACGATCCCGCCGATGATGTAGAGGGCGTCAATCATGGGAATAGCTCTCCTGCTCGAGGCGCGCCGCGCTTCGAGTGGACGCAATATCTGCGGGCCGAAGCTCAAAACTCGACGGGAAAGCGGACCGGCGCGCGTAAGAAACTCATAAGGAACTGGCGTCGCCTTAAGCCGAAACCTAAAGGCCTGAAGGCAAGCTGCGCCCTTGGGACGTCGCCGCCTTGCGCCAGATCAACAAAGCGCAAAGCTTCGTCCGGCGCGCCCGTCGGGCCGCCGGACTCGTATCGACCCTTTATGCGGCCGCGTCGTACCCTGACGATCCCGCAGCCGGCGCATCGCAGGAGGTCGCCGTGTCAGAGTTCGCCCTCGGCCCCATGGCCCTGCCCGAAGAGACTGGGGCTCCCCGAAGGCCATCGAGCCTCACGCGTCACGCGCTGAGCCTGCTGATGGTGGCCGCCACGGTGGTCGTCGCCGGGGCGGTCCAGGCGGGGCTGCAGATACACGGTCTGACGTTGTTCTTCGTGCTGCCGGTGGTGATCAGCGCCACCAGCTTCGGCTGGGGACCCTCGATCACGGCCACGATCGCCGGCGTGCTCGCCTACGACTTCTTCTTCACCGAGCCGAAGTTCAGCCTCGCCATCGCCAGCCCCGCCGACATTTGCGACGCGGCGCTGCTGTTCGTGATCGCCGCCATCGTCAGCGCGGTGGCGGCCCAGGGGCGCCGGCGGGCGGTCGCCGCGCGGAGGGCCGCCGAGCAGGCCGACGCCCTGAGAGCGCTGGCGCATGCGGTGGTCCAGCGCCGGCCCGAAGCCGAGGTCGCCTCCGCCGCGGCGGCCGCGCTCCAACGCGCGTTCGACGCCACGGCCGTGGTATTCGGCGAGCGCGATGGCCGCTTGACCCTGATCGCCAGGGCCGGCGCGCCGCGCTTGGGCGAAGCCGACGAAGCGGCGGCCCGGGCTGCGGCGGCGTCAGGCGTGCCGGTCCGCGCCGGCGCCTATCCGGCGGAAGAAGCGGGGTTCGACTTCTGGCCCGTCGCGGGCGCCGGCCGCAACCTGGTGGTCGGCGTCGACGCGGTCGGCGCCAGTCGTCCGGCGCGCTCGGAGGCGTTGATCGATTTAGTCATCGCCTACCTCGCCGCCGCGGGGGTTCCGGCGTCCAGCTGAGCCAGTGAGCGGTCAATATTCCGCTTGCGGCTTAGGATGCCCATCTCGAAACCACCAGCTATTTCGAGACGCCCTTCTCCCGCAAGGGGGCTGTTGCGCAATTCGATGAGATCGCTCTGAAAGCTCCCTTCCCCCTTGCGGGGAAGGGTTGGGGATGGGGGTGTCGGCTCGGTCGTTGTTGATCCCTGCTCGGGATTCTCCGAGCTTGGACCGCAAGAGGTGCGCTCGCACCCCCACCCCCGACCCCTCCCCGCAGGGGGGAGGGGAGTTTTGCAACAGCCCCCTTGCGGGAGAAGGATCGCGCTTCGGCGAGAACCGTGTGAATGCGGTCGCCGAAGGCGGAGAAGGCTTGTCAAGCCAAAAGCGCGCTCGCCAGCCGCTCGCGGGTGAAGGGCAGGTCGCGGATGCGGGCGCCGAGGGCGTGGGCGACGGCGTTGCCGATCGCGGCGAGCGCCGGGCCGAGCGAGACCTCGCCCGTCCCGACCGCCCGCTCGTGCTGCTGGGTCATCACCAGTTCGACGTCGACCGGCGGAACCTCGTCGAAGCGCAGGATCGGATAGTCGTCCCACGTCGTGGTGACGACGCCGCGGCCCGCGAGCCGCACCTGCTCCTTCAGCGCCCAGCTGGCGGCCATGACCATGCCGCCTTCGAGCTGGTTCTTCGCGCCGTCCGGATTGATCACCTGCCCGCAGTCGGTGACGCACCACATGTGGTCGAGGCGCACCTCGGTGTCGACGCGCAGGGCGACGGCGGCGGCGACGTAAGCGCCGCGGTCGCGGTAGCGGCAGTAGGCGAAGCCGAGGCCACTGCCCTGCCCTACCGGGCCGCGCCGGTCCCAGCCGGCCATCTCGGCCGTCCGCTCGATGACGAAGCGCGCGCGCGGGTCGGTGACGTGCGCGAGCCGGAACGCGACCGGATCCTCGCCCGCCAGCTCCGCCAGCTCGTCGACGAAGCACTCGTTGGCGTAGGTGTTCACCGGTCCGCCGAGGCCGCGCAGCGACGAGGTGCGCACCGGCGCCCTGACCACGTGCTCGGTGACCCGTTTGGCCGGAATCTCGTACGACGGCGTAGCGTTGAGGATGCCGCCGGAAAACCGGAAGCCGGTCGGTACGCCGGCCGGCGCCGCGGGCGGCGGCCCGGGTTCGAGGCCCAGCGCGATCTCCGCCAGGCAGCGTCCACGACCGCCGGTGTGCGAGCCGCTCCAGATCTCGGTTTCGTAGTCGGCGATGCGCCCGCCAGCGTCGAGTTCGGCGGTAAGTTCGACGTGCATCGCCGTGCCCAGCGGCTCGTGGCCGAACTCGTCCTCGCGCCGCCACTGCACGCGAATCGG
>DATJRL010000064.1:0-12271 GCA_035504785.1 Caulobacteraceae bacterium | reverse complement strand
CCGGCGCTGATACTTGTCGAACGCCGCCTCGAGCGTCCCGGTAGTGACCTGGATGGTCTTTGAGACGGTGTTCAGGCGGGACTGCGAGGCAGTCTCCTTCGTGCTCGGCCGGAGCAGCGAACTGAACTGCGTCATCGACATCACGTGGAACTCGACATCGTGAACGCGCTCGTCCAGCGCGAGCTCTTCGACGAACCAGTCGCGGCGTCCAGCCGCCCGTCGACGAAGGCCGGCCGCCAGCTCCGGGACCGGCTCGAACGAGACGATCGGTCCCTTGAAGCCACTCTCGCGCACGAGGTCAGCGAACTGGCCGCTGTTTGCGCCGACGTCGAAGACGCAATCGATCTCGAAGGCCGCCAACGACCGCCGCAGGACGTACCGCTCTTGCGCCCGATACTCTTTGCCGGCTCGCGTAATGCTGAGCCCAAGGTGCTGCTGCGCGTATAGGCTGAGAGCGTGCAAGAGTCCCAATCGAAGCCTCCAGCGTCGTCGTTTATACGCGATTCTGGCGGCATGGCCGCGGCGACAACCTCGCCGGCGGCGCGACTATGCCGGCTTTGAGACGCGTGAGACGTCGGTCGAGCTCGACTCGTCGCCTTCGTCGGGGTTGCCAAGTGCAAGGCGATGGCGGACGAAGCGGACATGGACGGCAGCCCACCCATTCGCCCCACCGCCCGAGTGGTCCTGCTCGACCCCGACAATCGCCTCCTGCTGATGCGGGGCCGCCTTCCCAGTGAGCCGGACGGGCCCTCGTTCTGGTTCACCGTGGGGGGAGGCTTGGAGCCCGGCGAGAGCCTGTTCGAGGGGGCGGCTCGCGAGGTTCGCGAGGAGACGGGCCTCATGGACGTGGCCCTCGGCCCGGTGATCTGGCGCGACGAGATCGTGCTCCCGGATCCGGATGGGAGACCTCAACTGCTCCGGCAGGAATACATCCTGGCGCGCACCGGAGGCGGCGAGTTGTCGCGCGCCGGCTGGCGGCAGCTCGAGCAGGACTTCGTCGACGATCTGCGCTGGTGGACGTTGGCCGAGCTGCGCCAAACGGGCGAACGGCTCTATCCGGAGGGTCTCGCGGAGTTGATGGCCGATGTTCTCGCCGGCCGCATCGCCACGCCGCCGCTGGTGATCGCTCGAACGCCGCCGGCGGGCGGCTAGCCGCGTCGCCGGTGGCTCTCCCGCTGCGGGGCGGCCGCATCCATTCCGCGCGACCGACGTTGTTTTCGTTGGACGAATGACAGGAAGCGCCGGCCCGCCGAGGGACGGCGACCGCCTGACGGAGTTTCTCTTATGCGCAACATTCACCTGATCGCGGGCGCAGCGGCGCTCATGCTTTCCGGAACGGCCATGGCGCAAGGCCCCGACGAGGCCGGCGGTTGGGCGGGAACGCCCGCCGCGGCCGACGCGGCCGCCGACGTCGTCTATCAAGGTCCCGCGGACGACATCGCCGCGCGGGAGAGCTGGCTGGAGCATCGCATCCAACGCGGCGACTCGAGCGGCGCGCTGAGCCGCGGCGACGCCGAGCACGACTTCGACGTGCTGGGCGGCATACGTCAGTTCCAGGCCCGACAAAGCGACCGCCACGCCGGCCTGACCGGCGCGGACCGCGCCGACGTTCTCAACAAGATCGACAACCTCACCGCCATCGTGCAGTCGCAGTGGGTTGAATAGCGGGCGCTCAGACTTGGCCTAGCAGGCGCGACAGCGCCGGCGCGATCGGGACCACCACCGCCACCAGCACCGCGACCATCGCCTCGCCGGCGATGAAGCCGGACGCCAGCGGCACCTGGTAGGCCTCCGCCTGGGCGGGCCACAGGCGGCGCCAGACGAGAGCGATCAGTCCGCCGAGGAAGATCGTGGCGACCGAGGCGAACGGCAGCAACACGCCGAGGCCGAGGCCGGTCGGGGAGGGCGCCCAGCGCTTCAGCTTCGCGTCTTGCTCCAGCACGGCGAAGATGATCCCCAGGAGCATCGCGATCAGCATCGCCCACAGGGCCGAGGGCGGCAGCTTGGCGACGCCGCTGCTCAACAGTTCCACGATCGCCGCCGATCGGCGCGAGCCGGGCGCGGCCAGCTTGGCGTGCTCTCCGATCAGGCCGTAGGTGCGCACCAGCGCCGGATAGGTCCAGGCCAGCGCCGCCGCGCCGATCGGCGCCCCGATCAGCTGGGCGATGGTCATGGTGCGCGGCGTGGATCCGATCAGGTGGCCGGCCTTGTAGTCCTGGATCAGCCCCTCGGAAGTGACCGCGATGGTTCCGGCGGCGCCGTTGGCGAGGATGTTGGCGTTGACGTTGCCCGGCGCGATTCCGGCGAACAGGCCCTGCATCAGGTTGGAGAGCGCGCCGATCGGTCCCCAGTTGGTCTCGCCGAGAGCGCGGAGGCCCACCAGCATCAGCGGCACCGAGAGCACGACCGAGATCGCCGACATCCAGATCGGCAGCCCGAAGAACAGCCGCTGGATCACGCAGAAGGCGATGCTCAGCGCCACGACCCCGCCCAGCACCCAGGGCAGGGGGAACTCGTCGGAGGCGGCGTCGACGCTGCGCAGCGCCCGCAGCGCTTCCAGCAGCAGCCGCCAACGCAGCACCAGCGTCGTCAGCCCGCCGGTCAGCATCATCCCGACCCCGGGCCAGAGCACCCAGTAGAGCACCGAGGAGCGGCTCGGATGGTCGTGCAGCACGCCGTATCGCATCAGCAGCAGCGGCGCGACCAGCCAGCCCAGCACCCCGCCCAGCAGCATCCAGGTGTTCACCCGCTGGCTGATCAGGAAGCCGGAGCCGATGCTGAGCAGGCTCACCGCCATGCCGACGCCCATGTCGGCCACCACGAAACTGGCGCCGGACGCGCCGAGGGCGAGGGCGCCGGTGTCCAGCCCTTCCGGCAGCCAGCCCAGCAGCGGCACGTCCTTGCGCAGCAGCATGATCAGGCCGGAGGCCGCCATGCCGACGCCGAGCACGATCGCCGCGCGCCGGGCCTGGATCCAGCCGGCGTCGCCCCTGCCCACGCCGCGCGGCGGGTCCAGCACCATCAGCGTCTCGGCCGCGGCGGTGCCGTCCGGGAACGGCAGCTGCTCGTCGACGATGAAGTGCCGGCGCATGGGCGCGGCCAGCAGCACGCCGAGCAGCGAGGCGCAGGTGAGCCAGACGAACACCTGCGGCGGCGACGGATCGAGCTTGAAGACGACGATCTTCGAGTGGCGCAGCATGTCGAAGGAAGCCAGCACGCCGCACATGAACGCCGTCTGCGCGGCCGATGTGCCGGCGGTTTGCACGATGTTGTTTTGCCAGCGGTCGTAGCTGTTTCGGGCGATGACGCTGAGAATCACGAAGCCGAAGAACGCCGAGACGATCGAGACGTTCGGCCCGAATCCCAGCTTGAGCACCATGTAGGGATAGGAGGCCCCCATGATCGCCGCGACGAGGGCGCCGGCGAAGAGGGTCTGAACCGTCAGTTCGCCGCGGCGGGGCTGAGTCCGCGGCGCCTCGGGCGCGCCCGCCGGCAGCGTCGCTTCAGCCATTCAGCGCCCTCCGCGCCGCCGAGCCGCGCTCCGCCGGAGCGACCCGACGCGACAGCGCGCGCCCAAGGGGCGGAACGGCCATTGCGGCGCGCGTAGCACAGGGCCCCGGCGGCGCCGGCGCCCTGCGACAACAACGACTTACTTGCCCTTGTCGTCCTTCGGCTTCGGCTTGGCGTGGTGGTGAACCACGTGATGATGCGCCTTCATCGGCACGACGCGGCAGTGGTCGGTGACCGTCTTGCTGCAGGGCGGATAGTCCTCGGCGAGCGCCGGCGCGGCGGTGGCGGCGAGGAAGGCCGCGGTCGCTGCGGCGATCAGTAGGCGGTGCATTCTTGGCATCCTTGGGCTCGAGTTGGCGACGCTTGGGTCTAGGTCCGCACGCGGTCGTGCTGCGGCCGAGGTTAGCGCCAGCCGGGCCGACTGCAACAACGAAACGTTAGCGGGTGGCCGTCGATAAAAACCATGACCGGGGATTCGGGCCTGCCGAGTCCCTGGAGCGCGGGGTGGCATGGTTGCGGCATCGACGATGGCGGCGGCGCGGCGGGACGACGCCCGATCGGCGGCGGCCGAGTCGCGGTTGCGGCTGCTGATCGCCAGCGGCGGCGACGATCGCATCTGGCCGGACCCCGTCACCCGCCGCAATCGCTACGGCGTGCCATCCGCCCCGGCGCCGGACGAACTCTGGTTCTCCTCGTCCACTGCCTGCGCTGTCTCGCCCCGAGGCTGGGCCGCGGCCGGCGAGGCTTTGGAGTCGGTGACCGAGGGCGGCGCCTGCGTCGGCGCCTGGTTCGACAGCCTGCGCTCGCGGCTGAAGGCGATCTGTGGCGCGCCGGGCGCCGAGGTGGTGCTGTCCGCCTCCGGCACCGAGGCCGAGCTCGTCGCGCTGCACCTGTCGCTGGCCCTGGCCCCGGGCCCGATCGTCAACATCGTCGTCGCGCCGGCCGAAACCGGCTCCGGCGTCCCCGCGGCGGCCGCGGGCCGGCACTTCCTCGCTCGCGCCTCGCTGAGCGGGGGGGCCGTCCCCAAGGGCGAACGACTGCCGGGCTGGGCGGACGCCGATATCGCGCTCGCGACCGTCGAGATTCGCCGGCCCTGCGGCGCGCCGCGCCCGCAAGGCGATATCGACGCCGAAGCGATCGCCAAGGCCGACGCCGCCGTGGCCCGCGGCGCCTTCGCTCTGCTGCACGTGCTCGACGCCTCCAAGACCGGCCGCGCCGGCGTCAGCCGCGCCGCGGCTCGGGACGTCGCCCGGCGGTACCCCGGCCGGGCGCTGGTCCTCGTCGACGCCTGCCAGCTCCGCTGCCCGCCCGAGGCCATCCGCGACGATCTCGAAGCCGGCCTGGCGGTGATGATCACCGGCTCCAAGTTCGCCGGCGGACCGGCTTTCTGCGGCGCGCTGCTGCTGCCGGCCGCCGTCGTCGAACGCATCGCCGGCGTCTGCGCCGACGCCACGCCCCTCGGCCCGTATTCCGCGCTCCTGGACTGGCCGGCGGCGCTGCGCCGGCGTTTCGGCCGGGGCCTGGCCCATGCGGCCAACCTCGGGCTCGGCTTGCGTTGGACCGCGGCCCTCGCCGAGATCGAGGCCTACGTCGCGCTTCCGACGGCCACCCGGACCGCCCTGCTCGCCGCCTTTAGCCGGGCGGTCCGCGGCCGGGTCGCGGCCGACCCCGCTCTGCGGTTGCTCGACCCGGACCTCGCCGACCGCGGGCTCGCGCCGATCGTCCACGCCGATGGCTCCGAGCCGCGCGGCGTCTATGCGGCCCTGCAGCGCGGCGACGCCGGCGTCCCGCCCTGTCACCTCGGACAACCCGTCGCCGTCGGCCCGCGCACCGCGCTCAGGGTCTGCGCCAGCATGGGCATGATCGTCGAAGCGGCAAACACCGGCTTCGCGCGCCTGGAGGCGGATCTCGACCAGGTGTTCGCGGCGTGGGCCAGGCTCCGCGCTTGACCGGGCGCAATCCCGGCGCCGCCCCGCTCGATCCCGACGACTGGGCCCGGTTCCGCCTTGCCGCCCACGACGCCCTGGAACGCGCCCTCGACAGCCTGGCGCACGCTGGAGACGGTCCGGTCTGGCTGGCGACCCCGCCGGCGGTCCGCGATCGTTTCGCCGAGCCGCTGCCCCGCGGCCCCCGCGACCTCGCGGACGTGCTCGCCGACGTCCAGCAGCTGATCGCGCCCTACGTCGTCGGCAACACCCACCCGCGCTTCTTCGGCTGGGCCCACGGCGCCGGCGCGCCGGTCGGGGTGGTGGCTGAGTTGATCGCCGCCGCGCTCGACGCCAACTGCGGCGGCCGCGACCATGTCGGCCCCATCGTCGAGCGCCAGGTCGCACGCTGGTGCGCCGAGGTCTTCGGTTTCCCGTCGGAGAGCTCCGGCGTCTTCGTCACCGGAACCTCCCAGGCCAACTTCCTTGGCCTGCTCATCGCCCGAGACGCCGCGCTGGGCCACGACGTGCGGGGATCCGGCTTGCGCGGCGCCGAGGCCCACCTCACCGCCTACGCCTCGGCCGAGGCGCACGCCTGCGTCCGCCAGGCGATGGAGCTCGCCGGCGTCGGCGGCGATTTCCTGCGCCAGATCGAGACCGACGCGGCCGGATCGCTCCGGCCCGATGCGCTCCACCGGACCATCGCCGCCGACCGCGCGGCAGGCCGCCAGCCCTTCCTGATCGTCGGCACGGCGGGCGGGGTGAATTTCGGCGCCTTCGACGATCTCGGCGCCCTGGCCGACATCGCCGCGGTCGAGGGCCTGTGGCTGCACGTCGACGGCGCGTTCGGCGCGCTGACGGCGCTCTCGCCGGCGCTGAAGCCGCTGACCCGGGGCCTGGAGCGGGCGGATTCGGTCGCCTTCGACTTCCACAAATGGGCTCACGTTCCCTACGACGCCGGCTTCCTGCTGGTCCGCGACCCGGCGATGCACCGGGCGACCTTCGCCGCGCCCGCCGCCTACCTGTCCCGGGCGCCGCGCGGCCTCGCCGCCGGCGAGGACTGGCCCTGCGACTATGGCCCGGATCTCTCGCGGGGCTTCCGGGCGCTGAAGGTGTGGCTCAGCTTCCAGACCCTGGGCGCCGACGCCGTCGCGGCCGCCATCGAGGCCAACTGCGCCGCCGCTCGCCGGCTCGCCGACCATGTCGCGGCCTCCGACCTCTTCGAGCTGGCCGCGCCGGTTCCGCTCAACATCGTCTGCTTCTCGCTGAAGGGCGACGATGGGTCGGGCAACCAGGAGCTGGCGATGCGGTTGCAGGAGCAGGGCCTCGCCGCGCCCTCCACCACCCGCATCACCGGCCGTCCGGTGCTGCGCGCCGCGGTGTTCAACCACCGCACCAGCTTCGCCGACATCGACGGATTCTTCGCCGATGCGCGGCGGCTCGGGGCCGACCTTCGCCGAACGTAATCAATTGATTAAGAATCAAAGCCGACAAGGTCAGCCTGCGGACGGTTGGCGAGATGGCTGGGGTCCTTAGAGCTTCGGCGCTGCTGCGCGCCTCGATCGCCCCCTTCACCGCGCAAGGCGAGGAAGGGGCCATGGCCATCTTCGCTCGGCTTGCCGAGGCCGTCAGCCTGCCCCCGACCCGGATCATGGCCGACTACGCCGCCCTGTCGCTGGGGCCGGGCCGCGTTTCGTTATCCGACTACGAGCGCCTCAGGCTCTACGACGAACCGTTCTGGGGCGACGCGGATCGCCGCCACGTGGTCGGACCGCGCCGTTTCCGCGAGCTGTGCCTTCGCGCCAATTTCCGCCACGACTGGCTGGGCCTGACCGCCAATCGGCTCGCCTGGCGCAGCTATCTCGCGGCCCATGCTCTGCCGACGGCCCCGCTCCTGGCCATCTACCGCGCCGACCTGGCCACGCCCGCCGCCAATCTGCTCCGCTCGCGCGGCGAGCTGCGCGAGTTCCTCACCGCCCACGGCGCGACGCCGGTCATCGCCCACCCAGCCGAGGGCGGCCGCTCGCGCGGCCTCTTCGAGACCCCGAACGGCGACGCCGGCGCCGAGATCGAGGCGCTGCTGGAAGATGTCGCCGACACGCCGGGCGTCGCCTGGTTGCTGGAGCCGCGGCTCGCCCCGCACCCGGCGCTCGAGGCCGCCACCGCCGGCCGCATGGCGCCGGTGCGGGTGGTGACCATCGCCGGTGAAGACGGTCCGCGGGTGTTCAGGGCGCTGTGGCGGCTGCCCGGGGCGAAGGGGGCGCTGGCCGAACTCGACCTGCGGACCGGACGCGCGTTGCGCGTCGCACCGGCCGACAACCCGGCGCTCTCACGCCGCGCGCCTTCCGCCCTGGCGGTTCCCGACTGGCCGGCCATGAAGGCCGTGGCCGGCGAGGCGGCGCGCCTGCTCGACGCCTTCGGCCTCGTCGGCTGGGACATCGCCCCCGCCGCCGAGGGCCCCGTCATCGTCGGCGTCTCGGCCGCGCCGGACCTCGACGCCTGCCAGATGCTGCAGCGCAGCGGCCTGCTGGACGCCGAGTTCCAGGCCTTCCTGGCCGACCGTCGCCGCCTCGCCCTCGACCACGCCAGGTTCCTCCCCGATCCCCTCGACGGTTGAGCCGCGGGCTCCGACGGCCTAAGGGCCTTCCGACCCTGGGGCTGGAGTCTCGCCCGATCTCCCATCTGTCCGCCAGCCTGCTGCCGCTCGCCATCGGCATCGCAACCGGTCTCGCGACCCTGTTCGGCGGGGCGCTGGCCCTGCGCTTTCGCGACCGCATCCCACTGATCCTCGGGTTCTCGGCCGGCGCGGTGGTCGGCGTTTCGCTCTTCGACCTGACGCCGGAGGCGCTCGAACTCGGCGCCCGCATCGCCCCGCAAATCACGGTGCTGGGCGTGATCGGCGCCGGGTTCTGCGGCTACATGCTGCTGGAGCGGACCCTGCAGTCGCTGGCGCGGCGCGGCGGCGGCCACCTCGGCCCGGCCAGCCTGACGCTGCACAGCCTGCTGGATGGACTCGGCGTCGGGCTCGCCTACCAGGTCTCGCCGGCGGTCGGCATCGTCGTGGCGGTCGCGGTCCTGGCGCACGACACCTCCGATGGCGTCAACACCGTGACGTTGAGCTTGTCCGGCGGCGGAGGCCCGAGGCGGGCGCGCGGCTGGCTCATCGCCGACGCCGTCGCGCCGCTCCTGGGCATCGGTCTCACCCGGCTGTTCACGGTGGCGGAGGGGCCGCTGGGCCTGATCATGGCGCTGTTCGCCGGCTTCTTTCTCTACATCGGCGCGGCCGGCCTGACGCCCGCGAGCCAACGGGCCTTGCCGCGGCTGTGGACCAGCGTCGCCACCCTGGCCGGCATGGCGGTCATCTGGGTGGCGGTGAAGCTGGCCGGGGCCTGAGCGTGGGCGCGCTTGCGGCGTGCGGCCACGGCAACGTATCACGGTCGCGACGTCGGCGAAGACCGGCGAGGGAAGCTCAGCGGACACATGCTCAGATTGCCGCCTCCGATCTGGTCGATGATCTACCTCGGCGCCGCGGCCCTGGTCAGTCTCGCGCTCGACTGGCCGCCGATCCCGTGGCTTCCGGATCACGAGCCGATCGGCATCGCGCTGTTTTTCGTCAGCTGGATCGTCCCGGTGCTGGCGTACCGCGCCTTCCGGATCGCCGGGACCGAGATCGACCCGACGTCGGAAACCAACCGCGTGCTGATCACCGACGGCCCTTACCGGTTCTCCCGCAATCCGATGTACCTCGGCCTGACCTTCGCCACGCTGGGCATGGCGATCTGGGTCGGCGCCTGGCCGATGCTGGCGGCGCCTGTCGCCGTTTTCGTCACCGCCAACTGGGCGCATATCCCCTTCGAGGAAGCGAAGATGCGCCGGCAATACGGCGCCCGGTTCGACGCTTACGCGGGTCGCGTGCGCCGCTGGCTCTAGCGGTCGGCGCCAAATCGCGGCTAATGGCGCCGTGCCCGATTTGACCCCGACGCCTGTCCGGCGAGGCCGGCCGTGAGCCGCCGCGCCGCTCGCAAGACGCCCGCCAAGGCCAAGCCCATTCCCCAGCCGGCCACGTCGCCGCCGCCCGCGGCCGCGCCGCTGATGTCGCTCGACGAGGAAACCTGGCGCTGGGCGCTGGTCGCCAGCCTCGGCCTCTGCTTCGCCCACCTCTTCACCCAGCGGCTGAGCCCGCTGCAGCTCTATCCGGACGAGGCGCAGTACTGGGTGTGGTCGCGGTCGCTGGCCTTCGGCTACTTCTCCAAGCCGCCGATGATCGCCTGGATCATCGCCGGCACGACCGCGCTGCTCGGCGACGCCGAGCCATACGTTCGGTTCTCCTCGCCGTTCTTTCACGCCGCCGCCGGGCTCTTCATCTACGGCGCCGGCCGCAAGCTTTACGACGGCCGCGTCGGTCTCGTCGGCCTCTTGATCTACGCCCTCTGCCCGGGCGTCCAGATCGGGGCCTTCGTCGTCTCCACCGACTCGCCGCTCTGCGCCTTCCTGGCCGCCGCGCTCTGGCTCTACGCCGAACTGCAGGACGCGACCGGCCGCCGGCGGCCGATGCTCGCCGCGGGATTCGGCCTGGCGCTCGGTCTCGCCTTCCTCACCAAATACGCCGTCCTCTACGCCCTCATCGGTGTCGCGGTGCACCTGATCGCCTCGAGAGCGGCGCGGCGCGCCTGGACCTGGCCCTCGGCCCTGCTGGCGCTCGCCGTGTTCGCCCTGGCCGCCGCGCCGAACCTCGTCTGGAACGCCGCGCACGGGTTCGCCACGGTCGCCGACACCGCCAGTTCCGCGGCCTGGAGCGGCAAGGACCTGTTCAATTTCGCCGCGCTCGGCGCGTTCCTGGGGGCTCAGCTCGGGGTCTTCGGTCCGGCGCCGTTCGTGATCCTCGTGGTCGGCGGGGCGTTCCTCGCCTGGCGCCGGCGGCTCACCGAAGCCGACACGCTGCTGCTCGCCTGGGCCGCGCCGCCGCTGGTCATCATCTCGGTCGAGGCTTTCGTCGCCAGGGCCTACATCAACTGGGCCGCCGTGGCCTATGTGCCGGGCTCGGTCGTCGTCGCGGCCTGGCTGATGCGCTGGAAAGCCTGGGGCTGGACGGGCGCCATCATCGGCGGCCACGCCCTGATCGCCGCGATCCTGATGGCGACCTTCATCCATCCAGCCCTGGCCGACGACGTCGGGGCGTCCAAGGCCCTCAAGGGCCTGCGCGGCTGGCGCGACCTGGTCTTGCTCATCGAGCAGCGCGCCCAAAGGGAATCACTCTCCGGCCCCCTCACCGCGGTCGCCGTCGACGACCGCTACCTCTACAACGAGGGCCTCTATTACGGCCGCGGCTATTTCGGCGTGCAGGGACCGCCGCTGGTGGTCTGGCTGCGCGGGCCGAAGCCGCGCAACGAGGCGGAGGCGGCCGCGCCGCTCACCGTCGCCAACGGCCGCCGCGTCGTCGGGGCCAGCTTCGAGGGCGAGTTCGCGACGCCGATGATGAAGTCCTTCGCCAGCGCTACGGACCGCGAGATCGACACCGTCGGCCTCGACCGCAAGAACAGCCGCCGCCTGGACACCTTCCTGGGCGAGGACTTCCTCGGCCGCCGCTGAGCTGTCCGTTCCATTTTTGTTCTTGACAGATTCGGAACAAACCACGTACAACGGTCAAGCTCGGCGGCGCCCACCCGGCAGGGGCGTTGGGACCCGGCGAGCCTGGCGGAATCATGGGATAGACGGGGTACAAGGGCGATGGCGAACGCAGCGTTGAGGCTCGTGGCACAGGACGATTCAGACAAGAAGCGCGCTCTGGAAGCGGCGCTGGCGCAGATCGACCGGGCCTTCGGCAAGGGCTCGGTGATGAAGCTGGGCGAGAAGGGCAAGGTCGTGGAGATCGAGTCGGTGTCGACCGGCTCGCTCGGCCTCGACCTGGCGCTGGGCATCGGCGGCCTGCCCAAGGGCCGCATCGTCGAGATCTACGGGCCGGAAAGCTCCGGCAAGACCACCCTCGCCCTTCACGTCGTCGCCGAGGTGCAGAAGGCGGGCGGCATCGCCGCTTTCGTCGACGCCGAGCATGCGCTCGATCCGAGCTACGCTCACAAGCTGGGCGTCAACCTCGACGATCTGCTGGTCTCGCAGCCGGACACCGGCGAACAGGCGCTCGAGATCACCGACACCCTGGTCCGCTCCGGCGCGGTGGACATCATCGTGATCGACTCGGTGGCGGCGCTGACGCCGCGGGCCGAGATCGAGGGCGAGATGGGCGACCAGCTCCCCGGCCTGCAGGCGCGCCTGATGAGCCAGGCGCTGCGCAAGCTCACCGCATCGATCTCCAAGACCCAGACCCTGGTCATCTTCATCAACCAGATCCGGATGAAGATCGGCGTGATGTACGGCAGCCCCGAAACCACGACCGGCGGCAACGCCCTGAAGTTCTACGCCTCGGTGCGCCTCGATATCCGCCGCACGGGCTCGGTCAAGGTGCGCGACGAGATCATCGGCAACAACGTCCGCGTGAAGGTGGTCAAGAACAAGGTCGCCCCGCCGTTCCGCGAGGTCGAGTTCGACATCATGTACGGCGCGGGCATCTCCAAGCTCGGCGAGATCATCGACCTTGGCGTAAAGGCCGGGGTGATCGAGAAGTCGGGCGCCTGGTTCTCCTGGAACAGCCAGCGCATCGGCCAGGGCCGCGACAACGCGCGCGAATTCCTCAAGGCCAATCCCGACATCGGCCGCCAGATCGAGGACCAGGTCCGCGGCGCCTCCACCCGCAACGAGGACGAACTCCTCCACGGCTCCGAGACCGGCGCCGAAGAATAGGCGCCCAAGAACAGGCGCCCAGGAGCAGGCCGAAGACGGAT
>DATJRL010000063.1:0-4360 GCA_035504785.1 Caulobacteraceae bacterium | reverse complement strand
AGCGGCATCCCGCTCTGCTTCCACATCGGCGAGGCCATCCCGACCGCCGCGCCGGGCGCGGCCGGCACCTTCGTGCTCACCCAGATGCAGGGCTTCCGGCACATCTGGGGCCAGCTGACCTTCGGCGGCGTCTTCGACCGCTTCCCGAAGCTGAGGGTGGTGTTCGTCGAAGGCGGCATCTGCTGGGTCGCCTCGATGCTGCACGACGCCGACATGATCTGGAATTCGTTCCCGACCGTGATGAACCCCAAGCTCGCGCACCCGCCGAGCTGGTACTGGTTCAACCATTGCTACGCGACCTTCATGACCGACCCGCCGGGGCTGGAGCTGCTGCACCGCATCGGCGCCGACCGGGTGATGTGGTCGAGCGACTACCCGCACCAGGAGTCGACCTTCGGCTACACCCGCAGCGCCATCCAGGCCGTGTTCGATGCCACCACGGTGGCGAACGCCCAGAAGATCCTCGGCCAGACCGCGCTCGACGTCTTCAACATGCGCTGAGGTGTCGATCCCCAACCTATTGTCATCACGGACGGAGCCGCGAAGCCGCGGAGATCCGGGACCTGGCTGGGATTTGCCTGCGGGAGATCCCGGATACCATAATGGCCAGGGCGTCCTGCGGCGCTGACCGCGCTGGACCAGCTCCGCGCTAGCGGATGCGACGCGCGCCGAGCAGCCATCCCATGACAGCCGCCGCCGCAAGGGCGCCCGCGAACTGCGCCGCGACGAAGGCCGGCGCGGAGGCCGGCGCGATGCCGGCGAAGGTGTCGCTGAATGAGCGGGCGATGGTCACCGCCGGGTTGGCGAAGGAGGTGGAGGCGGTGAACCAGTAGGCCGAGGTGATGTAGAGCCCGACCGCGACGGGGGTGAAGTCCGGGCGGAACCGCACCGAGCCCAGGATCGTGGCGATCAGGCCGAAGGTCGCCACGAACTCGGCGAGCGCCTGCGAGGGTCCATCCCGCAGCTTGGCGCTCTCTTGGAAGACCGGCTCGGCGAACATGGCGTGGGCGAGCCAGACGCCCGGGATCGCCGCCGCGATCTGCACGGCGACATAGGCGATGGCCGCGCCCCAGGCGATCTCCCGCCTCAGCGCGAACACCAGCGTCACCGCCGGGTTGAAGTGCGCGCCGGAGAGCGGGCCGAAGATGGTGATGAGCACCACCAGCCCCGCGCCGGTCGCCACCGTATTGCCGAGCAGCGCGATGGCGACGTTGCCGCCCGACAGCCGCTCGCCCATGATCCCCGAGCCGATGACGATGGCGAGCAGCAGGGCCGTACCCAGCGCCTCCGCGGCGAGTTTGCGCGCCAGGTCATATGCCAGCAGCGGCGGTTCCAGGCTCGCGTCGCCCGCGACGCCGCCGACGTCTCTCATGGCGTCCGCAGCGCCGCCTCGCGCCGCCGGCCGATCTCGTTCAGCCGCCGCTGCAGCGACAGCTTGTCGAGCGTGGCGAGCGGCAGGTTCATGAACAGCGTGATCCGATTGTTCAACATCCGGTAGGTTTCGGCGAAGGCGAGCGCGATCTCGCTGGGCGAGCCGGTCGCGGCGGCGGGATCCGGCATCCCCCAGTGGGCGGTCATCGGCTGGCCCGGCCAGATCGGGCAGACCTCGGCCGCCGCGTCGTCGCAGACGGTCAACACGAAATCGAGCTTCGGCGCGTCTGGCCGCTCGAACTCGTCCCACGACTTCGAGCGCAAGTCGCCCGTGTCGTAGTGCAGGCTCCGCAACAGCCGCAGGGCGTAGGGGTTGACCTTGCCCTTGGGGTGCGAGCCGGCGGAGTAGGCGTGGAAGCGCCCGCGTCCTTCCCGGTTCACGATCGCCTCGGCGAGGATCGAGCGCGCGGAATTGCCGGTGCACAGGAAGAGCACGTTCAGCGGCGCGGGAGGGTCGGACATCTCAGGGCCCCTGACAGGCGCGCGTCTCGGGAGCACAGCAGCGGCCGGCGATCTCGACCAGCGGGCCGCAAATCTCCGGCTGGCCGCCGCAGCAGTCTTCCATCAGGTAAGCCAGCAGCTCGCGCATCCGCTCGTAGCCCGCCGCGTAGAAGATCGATCGGCCCTCGCGGCGCGACGACGCGAGCCCAGCGCCGGCGAGGATGTTCAGGTTAGCGGAGAGCGTGCTCGGCAAGCTGCCCGTCGCCCTCGCGATCTCGCCTGCCGCCATCCCTTCTGGCCCGGCGCGAACCAGCAGTCGGAACACGTCCAGGCGTCCCGGGTGGGCGAGGGCGGAAAGCGCGGCGACGGCGGCGCCGCCGACGCTGTCGTGCACGGGCTGCATTCCATTCAATATTTCTAGAAATACGGAAATGTCAAGGTCTCCCCAGGCGAAACGCCGGCGCTCCGGCGCCGCGCTTTTCGGAATTTGTGGCGCCTGGGAGAATCAACGCGCGTGTTAGGGGTCGCGGATGACCAAGAAGGAAGATCCGGCGCCCAAGGGCCCGCCGAAGGCGCCGCGCCCGCTCGACCTGCAGTTCGGGCCGACGCCCTCGCCGCCGGGATCGCGGCTCAAGAAGGCCGGCAAATGACCGTGCTGTTCGACAACCGGGCGGTCTCGAGACTCGAGCCCAAGCGCATCGACATCGGGGTCGAGTACGAGCTGCAATATTGGTCGCGAGCTCTGCGCGTCAGCCGGGCCGCGCTCATCGCCGCCGTCGAGGCGGTCGGTTCGGACGCCCGCGCCGTGAGCCGGCGACTCGGCAGGGGCTAGGGCGTGTCCTCAATTAGCGTCGATGTCTTTCGGAACGATATCAACCACCTACCGGTGTCATCCCGGAGAGCCGCGGAGCGGACTCATCCGGGATCTGCTTGTCGCCGCCGGCGCCGAGGAGATCCCGGCTCTCCCACCCGCCTTCGCGGGTGTACGGCCGGGATGACAAGGAAGGAGAGGCGCCCAATTGTGGACGCGCCTTAGGCGGCCGTACGCTCAGGACTTCGGCTTCTTCGAGGCCTTCGACTTGCCGGCGCGGTTGAGGGCGATCGCTTCGAGCACGAGCGCCTTGAAGGCGGCCTCGTCGAGTTGCTCGCCTTCGCGGATGTCGATCGCGCGGCGGACGGCGCCGTCGAGGCTGGAGTTGAAGAGCCGGGACGGATCCGGCAGCGCCGCGCCCTTGGCGAAGGTGAGCTTCACCGCCTGCTTGTAGGATTCGCCCGTGCAGATGATGCCGTCGTGCGACCAGATCGGCGTCCCCATCCACTTCCATTCTTCGACGACCTCCGGGTCGGCTTCGTGGATCAGCCGCCGCATTCGCGCGAGGGTTTCCCCGCGCCAGTCCCCAAGCTCGGCGATCCTGTTCGAGATCAGCTCCGACGCCGACTGACCCTGCCTCGCATCCGACTGCTTCATGCCGCCATCCTAGCGTTGCGCCGGCGGGCCGTCATCGGCCGGGAAGGCTCATCGATCCCCGGCCGCGAGGCGCAGTTGGATGTCCCGATAGGCGGCCGCGATGAGCTCGGCCAGCGCCGCGTCGTTGGCCGTCTCGCCCCAGCGCACCTTCACGTGCCGCATGCGCTTGCCCGTGCCCTCGAGCAGGCCGGCGGGGTCGTCCAGCGTCGCCCCGTGGAAGAAGCCGACATTCACATGGGCGGTGAAGGCGTTCACGTACCCGAACGCGGCGTCGCCCACGCAGGCGACCGGATGCCGGTCGTGCAGAAGCTCCAGAACGTCCGCGCCGCACCCACGCATCCGTTCGAACCAGGGCTGCGCCATGCGCCGCAGCTCGTGGTCCGGCGCCGCGAACCAGGCGACGACGCTGGGGTCGCGCCGGAAGCCGCCGGAAAGACGGAACAGCTCGTCCACGCCTAGCCTCCGATCTTGGCCAGCGCCTTGGCGAAGAGGCCGAGGGTGTTGTTGTGCAGGTAGTCGCCGGTGGCCCCGGGGGCCTTGCCGGCGCAGGCGCGGGCGTAGGTGCCTTCCAGGATGCAGCCGATCTTGTAGCAGGCCAGCACCTCGTACCAGCCGGCGTGGCTGACGTCGCAGCCGGTGCGCTCGGCGTAGCGGTCGATCAGTTCCTGGCGGGTCGGAAAGCCGTCCCAGGGCTTCACCGGGCCGGTGGCCGCGCTGTCGGCCGGCCAGTGGGAGAGCAGACCGCCGAGGTCGACCAGCGGATCGCCCAGCGTGGTCAGCTCCCAGTCGACCATCGCCGCCACCTCGGGCCCGTCGCGGCGGAAGAGCACGTTGCCGAAGTGGAAGTCGCCGTGGATCAGGCCGGGGCGGAAGCTTTCCGGCCGGTTGGCCTCCAGCCAGGCACCGATTTCGGTGACGCCGGGCAGGCCGGCGATGCCGGGCCAGCCGTCGTACTCGGCGTAGCTCTCCAGCTGGGCGCGCCAGCGGGGAACCTGGCGTTCGAGGTAGCCGTCGAGCTTG
>DATJRL010000062.1:0-12877 GCA_035504785.1 Caulobacteraceae bacterium | reverse complement strand
CGCCATCGTCAACGCCGCCAACTCCAGCCTGCTGGGCGGCGGCGGGGTCGACGGTGCGATCCACCGTGCGGCGGGCCCGGAGCTCGTCCACGAGTGCCGCACCCTGGGCGGCTGCGAGCCGGGCGACGCCAAGATCACGCGCGGCTATCGCCTGCCCTCGCGCCACGTGATCCATACTGTCGGTCCGGTCTGGCGGGGCGGCCAGCACGACGAGCGCCAGGTGCTCGCCTCCTGCTATCGCCGCTCACTGCACCTCGCCCGCCATCACGGCCTGCGCAGCATCGCCTTTCCGGCGATTTCCACCGGCCTATTCGGCTTCCCCGCCGACCACGCCGCCCACATCGCGGTGCGCACCGTCAGCGAAGTGCTGGCGCGGGACGACGATCACTTCGAGCGGGTGGTGCTGTGCTGCTTCGATCGTCACTCGGCGGCGCATCACCGCGCCGCGCTGGAGGCGGCCGGTGGCTGAAATGGAAACCCGGCCCATCCCCTCGCCTCCCATCGCTTCGCCCTGGGGACCGCGAACCGGCGAGCCTTCGCCAACCTTCGACGCCGGCGCCGGGCCCACCATGCGGTCGCGGCTCGCCAACCTCGCCTGGGGCGCCATCTCCACCCTGATCCTGGCGCTCTGGGTGGGACTTTGGGCGGGACCCCTCGGCGCGCTGGCGTTGGTCGGCGGCGTTTTCGTGCACGAGTTCGGCCACGTGCTGGTGATCAACTGGGCGGGCGCGGGACCGAGCACGATCCGGATCATCCCGTTCCTGGGCGGCGCGGCCACCATGCGCCGCGCTCCGGATAGCGACTTCAAGGGCGTGCTGATCGCGCTGGCGGGACCGGCGTTCGGGCTGCTCGCCGCCCTGCCCTTCGCGCTCGTCGCCGAGTTCAGCGGCCAGAAGAGCTGGCTGGTCGGGGTCTTCTACGTTGGGGCGCTGAACCTCATCAACCTCGCGCCCGCCGCGCCGCTGGACGGCGCCAAGGCGCTGGGGCCGGTGCTGGGCCGCATCCATCCCTGGCTCGAGCGGATCATGTTGCTGGTCATCGCCGTCGTGGTGCTCACGTGGGCGCTGTTCAGCGGCAACTGGCTGTTCGCGCTCGTGGTGGCGCTCGGCGCGACGCGCGCTTTCATGATGACCGGCGCCGGGCCCGCCGCGCGGCCCCTGACGCCGGCCGAGTGGCTCGGGGCGCTGGCGCTCTACGCCGTCGTCGTCGGCCTCTGCGCCGCGGTCACCTTCTGGGCGCTCCGCCACGGCGGCGTCGAACCGCGGCTGTTGTTGGGAGGCCGGTCATGAGCCGGGATGACGACCACGCTGTGTTTCGTTTGGTGAAGGAGTGGCTGGCATGACCGCGCGTCGCGTTTTCGACGGCGTCCTGATCGTCGGCGCTGGCCTGGCCGGGCTCTCGGCGGCGCTGGCCGCGGCGCCCAGACCCGCGCTCGTGCTGAGCGCCGCGCGGCTCGGCGACGGCTGCTCGTCGTCCTGGGCGCAGGGCGGCATGGCGGCGGCGCTTTCGGAAGGCGACGCGCCGGCGCTGCACTCGGCCGACACCTTGGCCGCCGGCGCAGGCCTGTGCGATCCCGCGGCGGTCGACGTTCTGACCCGCGAGGGGCCGGAAGCGGTGCGGCGCCTGGCGGCGCTGGGCGCACCCTTCGATCGGCGCGCCGACGGCGGCTTCGTCCAGAGCCTGGAGGCCGCCCACGGCCGCGCCCGTGTCGCGCGCGTGGGCGGCGACGGCGCCGGCCGGGCGATCATGAACGCGGTGATCGCTGCCGTGCGCGCCACGCCGCGGATCGAGGTGCGCGAAGGCGCGCGCGCTCGACGGCTGCTGACAGACGCCATCGGGCGCGTCCGCGGCGCCCTCGTCGAGGACGCAAGCGGCGCGCTGACCGAGATCATCGCCCCCGCGACGGTGCTGGCGACCGGCGGACTCGGCGGGCTCTACGCCGTGACCACGACGCCGCGCGCCCTGCTCGGCGAGGGCATGGCGTTGGCCGCGCTCGCCGGCGCGGAGATCGCCGACGCCGAGTTCGTGCAGTTCCATCCGACCGCCATGGACCTGGGTCAGGACCCCGCGCCGCTCGCGACCGAGGCGTTGCGCGGCGAAGGCGCCAGGCTCGTCAACACCGACGGCACGCCGTTCATGGCCCGCTACCACCCGGCGGCCGACCTCGCCCCGCGCGACGTGGTGGCCCGGGCCATCGCCGCCGAGCGCCGGGCCGGTCGCGGCGCCCTCCTCGATGCGCGGGAGGCGGTGGGTGAGGCGTTCCCGCACGAGTTCCCCGCCGTGTTCGCCGCGGCGACGGCCGCTGGCCTCGATCCGCGCCGCGCGCCGATCCCGGTCGCGCCGGCGGTGCATTACCACATGGGCGGCGTGGTCACCGACCTCGAAGGCCGCACGACGCTGCCCGGTCTCTTCGCCGCCGGCGAGTGCGCGTCCACCGGCGCGCATGGCGCCAACCGGTTGGCGTCGAATTCGCTGCTGGAAGCGGCGGTGTTCGGAACCCGCGCCGGCCGCGCCGCCGCCTGCGTGGCCGACCCCCGGACGGCGGCCGGATCCGCTGCGCCCGCGCCAGACCTGCCCGACGCCGCCCTGCAGGCGCTGCGGGCCGCGATGAGCCGCGACGCGGGCGTGGTCCGCGATGCGGCGGGGCTTCGCCGGCTGCTCGCCGAGATCGCGTCGCTCGAGGCCGTCCACGGCGCAGCGCTGCCGCTGGTGGCCGCGCGGCTGGTGGCCGAAGGCGCGCTGGCCCGGCGCGAGAGCCGCGGCGCCCACCACCGGCTGGATTGCCCCGCCTCCGCCGCGCCGGTCCGCAGCCGGGTGACGCTCGCACCCGCCCGCGCCATCGCCGCCGCCTGACGCACCCGCAAATGATCGAACCCCTGCCCGATCTGCTGATCGACCCCGTGGTGCGCGCGGCGCTCGCCGAAGATCTCGGCCGCGCCGGCGACATCACCTCCGCCGCCTGCATCGACCCCGCGGCGAGCTTCGCCGCCCGGTTCGCGAGCCGGAAGGCGGGGGTGGTCTCGGGCCTCGCCTGCGCCCGGCTCGCCATCCTGGCGCTGGACCCGGCGGCGACATTCACCGCGTTCGCCGAGGATGGCCAGCCGGTCGGGCCAGGAGCCGTGCTCGCCCGCGTGGAGGCGAACGCCCGCGCACTGCTCTCGACCGAGCGCGTGGCGCTGAACCTGCTCGGCCGACTGTCCGGCGTCGCCACCTTGACCCGCGCCTACGTCGACGCCGTGGCGGGCGCACGGGCCGCAATCACCGACACCCGCAAGACCACGCCGGGACTGCGCGCCCTGGAGAAATACGCCGTGCGCTGCGGCGGGGGCGTCAACCACCGCTTCGGCCTCGACGATGCGATCCTGATCAAGGACAACCATGTGGCCGCCTGCGGCGGCGTCGGCGCGGCGATCCGCAAGGCGCGGGCCTTGGCCGGACACCTGGTGAAGATCGAGGCCGAAGTCGACAGCCTGGCGCAGTTCGACGAGGCGCTGGAAGCCGGACCGGACGTGGTGATGCTCGACAACTTCGCGCTGGCCGACCTGCGCGCCGCCGTCGCCCGCGCCGGGGGACGGGTGACGCTGGAAGCCTCCGGCGGCGTCTCGCTGGCGACCGTGCGGGCCATCGCCGAGACCGGCGTCGACGTGATCAGCGTCGGCGCCCTCACCCACTCCGCGCCCGCGCTCGATATCGGACTGGACGCGGATTAGGGTCGGTGGAGTTGCGGGGGAATCACATCCTCCCCGGGGCGGCCTGCGGGGCGCATGGCTTGCGGAGGAAGGTGTCGGCGAAGCTGACGGATGAGCGCGGATTTCTCCCCTCCGCGACGAACCGACCCGAACCCGGGAGAAGGGGCTAAGCCCCCGGGTCGCGGCGGCGGTCGATTGGCGGGACCAGCCAGTAGAGCGCCAGGACGGAGGCGAACAAGGCGATGTAGAGGGCTTCGAACACCCACACCGGCAGCGGCCAGAAGATCACCGAATTCACCCAGCGCATGATCAGCGGCTGGTCGCCCCCGCCGGTCAGGTCCGCCTGCCAGTCGGTAAGGAAGCAGGCGCGGCCAAGCACGGACTGCAGCGCGACGACCGCGAACGACAGCAGGTGCAGGATGCGCCAGGATCGGACCCTGACGAACGACCAGCCGCGCCACGCGCCGAGCGGAATGGCGACGAGGCCGAAGACATTGAAGGCGATGATCGCGACGTGAACCGCGAGAACGAGCCCGGCCAGCCACGTTGAAACCGTCGGGACCATCGGGCCTCCAGGCCTCGTTTCGCCGCGAGCGCTCTCTCAGGTCGTGGGAGCGCCCGCGACCGGTTGGGCGCCGGGCGCGCCGCTGGCGCGAGGACGGCGCATGCCCGCGGCCACCAGCAGCCAAACTAGCCCCATCCCCACCCCGGCGGCCAGGACGGCCCGGCCACCGCCCGCCTCCAGGAGCCACCCGCCGGCCGCGCCTCCCACAAAGATGCCCAGGAACTGCGAACTCGAATAGACGCCGGTCGCCGCGCCCCGAGCGTCGGCCGGGGCGAACTTCGTGATCAGCGAGGGCAGCAGCGCTTCCATCGCGTTGAAGCCGGTGAAGAAGATCGTGAGCGCGGCAATGGCGATGGCGGCGTCGGCGCGCAAACCCGCCAGCATGGCCAGGCTGGCGGCGATCGACACGATCGCGGCCAGGAAGACCTCCTTCATTCGTCCGCGCGTCTCGGCGACGACGATGGCCGGAACCATGAGCGCCACCGAGACAGCCATCACCGGCAGGTAAAGCTCCCATTCGCCGCCGGGCGGCAGGTGCAGCGCTGCCGCCAGCAGCTGCGGCAATACCAGAAAGCTGGCCGTGAGCACGGCGTGCAAAGCGAAGATCGCGAAGTCCAGTCGCAGAAGTTCGCCGTCGGAGAGCACGCGCCACAGGCGGTGCGGCGCAACGGCCCGGCTCCGGCCGGCGGGATTCGGCGTCACCCAAAGCGTGATGGCCACGCCGACGAGCGCCAGACCCATCGTCGTCCAGAAGATGCCGGAGAGCCCCACCAGGGCCGCCAGCGGCGGCCCGATGACCACCGCGACGGCGAACGACAAGCCGATCGTCACTCCGACGAGCGCCATCGCCCGCGTACGCACCTCCTCGCGCGTCAGATCGGCCACCAGGGCCAGGATCGTCGAACCCACCGCGCCGGCGCCTTGCAGAACGCGGCCGAGAAGCACGCCCTCAATCGAGGTGGCGAGGGCGGCCACCACGCTGCCAAATCCGAACAGGATGAGTCCCAGCACGATCACGGTCTTTCGCCCGATGCGGTCGGAGAGCAGCCCCAGGGGGATCTGCAGCAGGCCCTGCGCGAGACCGTAGGCTCCCAGCGCCAGCCCGATCGTTTCCGGCGTTGCGCCACGCAAGCGCACCGCTTCCGTCGCGAAGACGGGATAGATCATGAAGAGCCCAAGCAGCCGCGCGCTGAACACGAGCGCCAAGCTGACGCTGGCGCGGAACTCTGTACCGTTCATGGCGCCTCCGCGCTGCCGCCAGGGTCGGAGGCACCGATAGCAATATCATGTCATGATGCAATTGATACTTGCTGCTCCGGTCCGACTGGCTCCGGGTCGCCGGTTTCGGGTCGCCCCGCGCTCAGGCCTTGCGCTCGCTTGGCGTCACCGTCAGGTGCTCCAATCGTCCCCGCCTCAGCAGGGTCAACGGCAGGGCGGCCTCGATGCTCTTCCAGTCGAGGGCGCGGATCAGGTCGTCGGCGCCGCGCACGACGCGGGCTCCGGCGGCCACGATGACGTCGCCGTCGAGGAGCCCGGCCGCCGCGGCCGGCGAACCTGCCTCGATGTTGGTGACGAGGACGCCGGTGTCCTGATCCAGGCTGGCCGCGAGCGCGTGGCGGCGCGGGATGGCGGCGCGCTGGGCCGCGACCCCGATCCAGCCGCGCCGCACCCGCCCGTGGCTCAGCAGCTCTCCCAACACGAACGAGGCGGTGTTGGAGGCGACCGCGAAGCAGATCCCCTGCGCGCCGGCGATCACCGCGGTGTTGATCCCCACCACCTCGCCGGCTGAGGAGACCAGCGCGCCGCCGGAGTTGCCGGGATTGAGCGCCGCGTCGGTCTGGATCAGGTCCTCGAGCTGACGCCCGCCCTGCCCGCGCAGGCTGCGACCTAGCGCCGAGACCACGCCGGCGGTGACGGTGGCTTCGAAGCCGAGCGGGTTGCCGATGGCGACGACGAGACGCCCGCGGCGCAGCTGTTGCGAGTCGCCCAGCCGCGCCGCCGGAAGGGCCACCGGGTCGTCGGCCCGCAGCAGGGCGAGGTCGGTGTCGGGATCGTCGCCGAGCAGCCGCGCCGTGAGGTGGCGGCCCTCCGGCGTGACGATGTCGTGCGCCGCCGCCTTCTGAGCGACGTGGCTGTTGGTGAGGATGAGCCCGTCAGGCGAGACGATGACGCCCGATCCGACACCGCCTCGCCCCCTGAGGCGCGGATGCACCCGCACCACGGCGGGCGCCACCCGCTCCACGGCGTCGGTGACGACCCGCGAATAGGCGTCCAGGGCCTCGGCGTCGGGATCGTCGGACGTGGACTCGGCATATGTGTCGGCGACAAACAGGGGGTGGGATTGCAACATGGCGAACTCCGGGGCATCCAGGTGGGGATGCGCGCCGCGAGCCGCAATAAGCGCCCGCCAGCTCAGGCGAAACCGGCCGGCCTTGCCTGCGCCGGGCGCGCCGGAAACGACCAGGATGGCGTCGGTCACGTTTCGAGCGTGCGAGTCATCGCGGACGGATGCGCGTGGTCAAGACCCTTTGGTCGCGGATACCCCGGCGGCCTGGCTGTCGGACGGCGGCGCGCTCGCCGACGCCTTGGCGTCGGCCTGCAAAGTCCGGTAGGCGTGCCGCAGATCCCGGCGATCGGCCGAGGCGTAGAAGATGTGGTGGCCAAGGCGGACGGCCCGCGCCTCCTGCGAGCCCCGCAGGCGCCCCAGCGAGGCCAGGTGGAAGTAGGTGGCGTGGCCGACCGTGCGCATCACATAGCCCGACAGCGCGCGCTGGGCGACGGCGCGCGAACGTGTCCAGGCCGCCTCTTCGCGGACGCGGCGCGGGCGGCCGTGGCAGGCGAAGCTGAACTGGCAGGCGTGGCTCTTGGCGCCCTGGTAGACGACGCCGCAGACGGTCTTGGCGAACCGGGGCTGGCCCACCCGGTTCAGCACCACCTGGGCGACGGCGGCCTGGCCATCCGCCGCTTCGCCACGGGCTTCGTAGTAGACGGCGGCGGTGAGGCAATCGAGCTCGGCCGGGTCGGAGGTGGCGAGGGTGGGAGTTGTCGCGGGGGTTGCGATGGCGATGGCGGCCGAAGTCTCCGCCGTGGCGGTCGTGGGAGCGCCCTGGGACGCCGCGGTCTGGTCCCCGCCCGATCCGGCGGCGCGTCCGCCTTGTTGCAGCGCAATATCGTTCATGGCGGGCGCGATGTTGACGGTCACCGCCGTCCCCGGCCCGCTGGAGGGCCCGTCGGCGGCCACGCCGCCCGCGACGAATGCGATGCCGATGCCTGCGATCAAGGCGCCGCTCGAAACCGACGCGACGACGCAAGCGCGCGCACGCTGGCGCGTTTTCAACAACAAAGACAAGAAGATCGTGTCCTATGCGGCAGGAGCCAGTGCGCCCCCTTGTCGTCGCCGCCAGTGACCCCTGCGAAGTTCCATGGGCGTCTGACGGTGCGGTTCCGGCCGGTACACGATGGGCCGGAAGTCCAGCTTTAGAGTGAGACTTTGTGCCAGGATTGAGACGCGAGGGCAATCCCTTTCGGCGCCGCGTCATGACCGGAAGGTTAATGCGGCCCGCAGAAACCAGCTTCAAGCTGCTGGCGACAACGATCGCTTTGGTGGGCATTGTGGGGGGCGACAACATCGGAGTCCGGCATGCGCATCGCCTGGCTGGCGGCCGCCATTCTCGTCTTGCTGCCGATCGCGGCGCCCGCGACCGCACACACCGTCGGATTCCAGGTGCTGCGGATCGCCGACGGCGACGACGAGCCCATCGACGTCGGCGTCTGGTACCCGAGCGATGCGCCAGCGAGCCTGCAGCCGTTGGCCAATTTCACCCAGGAGGTGGCGCCGAATGGGTCGGCGGTCGGCGCCCACCTGCCGATGGTGGTGATGTCTCACGGCACGGGCGGCTGGTTCGGCGAGCACTACGACACCGCCCTGGCGCTGGCGCGCGCCGGCTTCGTGGTCGCAGCGCTTTCGCATCCCGGCGACACCTATGACGACCAGAGCCGCTCCGCGCAGATCTGGCGTCGGCCGGCGCAGCTGCGGCGCCTGATCGACTACATGCTTACCGGGTGGCCGGATCATGCCCGGATCGACCCGGCCCGGATCGGGGCGTTCGGCTTTTCCGCCGGCGGGTTCACCGTGCTCGCGGCGGTTGGCGGCGTACCGGATCTGTCGCTCGTGGCGCCGCACTGCGCGGCTCACAGGGCCTACTTCGAGTGCGGTGTGGTGAAGCGCGCGGGCGGCAAGGCGCCGCCGTCTCCGGCCAAGACCGACCGTTCGGTCTGGTTCACGGACGGGCGGATCAGGGCCGCTGTCGTGGCCGCGCCCGCGCTTGGATACACCTTCGACCTCGGCGCCGTGACTATCCCCGTGCAGCTCTGGTCGGCGCAGTTCGACCATGTCCTGCCCGCGCCGGACTACGCCGACTTCGTGCGCGCCCACCTGCCGACGGCGCCGGACTTCCACCTCGTCGCCAACGCCGACCACCTCGATTTTCTGGCGCCTTGCCCGGATCGCCAAGCCAAGGAGGCTTCCGACATCTGCGCGTCGCGGCCGGGGTTCGACCGGGCTCGCTTCCACGCCGGCTTCAACACCGACGTGGTGCGGTTCTTCGAGAGGCAGCTCGGATAGAGTTACTGCCCGCCGCCGTTGGAGGGCGGCGGCGGAGGCGGCGCCGCGTCGCCGTTCTGGCCCTGCTCGGCCCGATGCTCGCGACGCGCGGCCTGAGCCGCGGCTATGGCGCTCTTGCACCCCTGCGAGACCTGGTCGGCGTGGGCCTTCAGGCACTGGACGATGCGCCCGGCGCCCGGTTGCACCCCGCCGCAGAGGGTCTGGACGTCGTTCTGGCAGGCGCCGAGGCGTCGCGGCTGGGCCTGGGCGGCGCCGACGGCGAGCAGAAGCGCCGCCGCGGCGGCGAGGCTGAGACGGATCATGAACGTAGCTCCAAACGCGTCCCCGTAGGGGGCTTCAACGCGCCCGGCGCGGCTTTCCGTCTCGCCGGGTCGCCTACTGGCCGCCGCCCCGGCCGCCGCCTTGTCCGCCTCCCTGCTGCTGACGTTGCGCGCGCATCTTGGTGATCGCCGCCCTGCAACCGTCGGACAGCTGATCCCAGTGGTCCCTGATGCACTCGCGCATGCCGCCGCCAGGCCCGGGCTTGGCGTCGGGGCAGGCCTTCTGGATGTCCGCGGCGCAGGCCTGGCGAACGCCGCCGCCGCCGCCACCGCCGGCAGGCTGGGCCGACGCGACGCTGGCGACGGCCAAGGCCCCAGCGAACGCGGCGGCGAAGATTGGATGCTTCATGAACGTGTCCCTATCGATGCTGGCCGCCTTATCCGGCGACTCGACGCCCTTCATGTCGAGCGCCGCAGTCTAGGCCGGAACGTCGCCGGCGAAATTTCGCAAGCGCCACCTTTCGGGCTCCATCGGCCTCCGGGTTTGCGCGGTCGGCGCTGCGGTGAGGACGGTCGGAGCCTATTCGGCTGCAACCGTCGACCGCGCGGCGACCCGGCCCAGATGTCTCGCGAAGAAGCGTTCCCAGCTGGCGCCTTCGAAGTTCGGGATGTCCATGTGCCCGCCGGGGTTGATGTGCATGGTCTTCTCGGCCGAGCCGAAGGCGTTGAAGAGCGCGAGGCCGTGCTCTCGCGACGCCACCGCGTCCTCCCACTGGAAGACGAACTCCAGCGGAATGGTGATCGCCCTGGCCGCCGCCTCCATCTCCGGCGCGCCGGGACGCAGGCCCGCGAGGCCAAGGACGGCGCAGGCGATGCGCGGCTCGGCGGCCACGAACGGCGCGCCGATCGCCGTGCCCATCGAGACGCCCCAGTAGCCCACCGGACCGCCGGCGCCGACGAAGTCGAAGCTCTGGGCAAGGTCCAACGCGGCCTTCCATTCGGGCACGGCCCGCGCCGTGCGCTCGGCCATCATCTTCAGCCGCTCCGGCGTCCAGTCGGTGGCGACCTGGCCGGTGACGCGCGCGAGGGTCGTGCGGGCCACGGCCTCGGCCTCCTCGCGGCTGATGCGATCGCCGTGGCCGGGAGCGTCGATGGCGAGCGTCGCATAACCCAGGCGCTGGGCGTACTGGGCGGCGCGGGCGCGAATGCCCGGGGTCTTCTTGTGCTGCGAGCCGCCGTGGCCCATCAGGACCAGCGGCCGCGGCCCTTTCGCCGCCTCGGGCGCCCAGATCACCGCCGGCACGTCCTCGCCTCCCACGCTGACGCTGAACGAGCGACGAGTGACGCCGTCTTCGGTGCGGATGTCGGTGAAAGTCATGGCGAGGCTCCGAAATTGGCGGTGAGAAATGACTGGCTTCGAACGTTACTGAGACGGCGTGGTCTTCAGTTCCAGCGGCGCGGTCGGGTCGTGTACCTGGAACGGGACGGGCACGTGCACCTCGGCGCCTCCCACGGGGTCGCCGTCGAAGCGCCGCGGCTCGAGGGTGAAATCGGCGGCGAGATCCAGGGCGGCGGCCCCGAAGCCGTAGCCAGTGGGGTTCTCGGCGTAGAGGCGGCACGCGTCCAGGCGGCCCTTGTCGGTGACGAAGCAGTCGAGGATGGCGACCCCGTCCACGCCATCGGACAGGGCTCGCACCGGATAGGCGGCCTGGATTTGCGCGAAGGTGGGCGCGGAGAGCAGCGCCGGCTGCAGCACGGTGTGCCCCATCTGGCTGAGGTCCGGATAGATGCCGGGCGCCGGATGCAGCCGGAAATTCACCGTGACGGTGATCGGCGGGCGAACCTTGGGATCGGCGATATCGACCTTGGGATTGTCCGGCGACTTCGCCGCGAGCGCCAGGGCGGCGGCGCCGAAGCCCTGGCCGGCGGGCGTCTCTGACACCAGGGTGCAGGCCCGCAGCGCCAGGTGCTCGTTCCGCTCGCAAGTGATCACCGCCTGACCCTCCAGGCCGGCCGCGCGGGCGGCGGCGGGATAGAAGGCGACATCGTCGGCCGGAGTGTCGGGTCCCGTGGCGGCTGGGGACGGCGAAGACGCGGCTGGCGCTGGCTTCGGCGGCGCGGGCGGGTCGGCGAGGACCGCCGTTGGCGCCGCCAAGACCAACGCCGAAAGCACCATTCGGCCAGGCCTTCGCATCAACTCGAAACCTCCACTGAGACCGCCATTGTCGTTGGGCGGCCAAGGCTGTGCAAGGCCCAGGGAAGCAGGTCGTCCGGGCAGGGGTCCCTTCAGGCGGCAGGCGGATGGCGGGCCAGCACCGGCTTCGGCGCCCGAAGGCGCCAGGCGGCCGCGAGGAGGGCGGCGAGTTCGGGTTCAGAGATCGGCGCCAGACGCGTCAGCACGGCCGGAGAGCCGCGGGAGTGGTCGTCGTCGAAGAAGACGTCCGGCGCGGCTTCGATCAGCAGCTCCTTGCGCGGCAGCTCACAACGGATGGCGACCACGTCCGCGCGCAGGATCCGCGGTTTCCTCCGCTGCACCCGCTGATAGTAGCTCCACACGAAGCCTTTGCCGCCTACCGAGACGGCCACGCGCTCGCCTTCGGACTCGTCCGTCGTTTCGGGCAGGGCCAGCGCCGGGCGGCGCACGGTGTCGGCGGCGACCATGGCGGCAGAATTCCTCGCTTCCGCGTCGCGGTCCAGGCGGCTACGAACGAAGCTTCAACATGGGGAACATACGCGATGCTGTCGAAGGGTCTGGTTCGCTCCGCGCTATTGGGCGCCGTAGTGGGAATGCTGGCGCTCGGGGCGCAGGCCCAGCCGATGCCGAAGGCGATGCAGGACTACAAGGCTGCGCCGGCCGGCGCCTACCTCCTCGATCAGGCGCACACGGCGATCATCGCCCGAGTGCCGCACCTGGGCTTCTCGTTCGAGGTCTTCCGGTTCGACACCGTCTCCGGCGCGCTGACCTGGGATCCGGCCAATGCGGCCGCCGACAGCCTGAACGTGACGGTCGACCCGAAGTCGATGGCCACCGCATCGACCCCCATCGATTTCGCCGCCGAACTCACCGGCGACAAGTTCCTGAACGTGGCGAAGTACCCGACCGCGACCTTCGTCTCCAAGGCGTTCCACCCAGTCGACGCCACCCACGGCAAGGTGGACGGAGACCTGACCATCATGGGCGTCACCCAGCCGGCCACCTTCGACGTGGAGCTGATCGGCGCCGGCCAGTTCGGCCCGCGCACCGTGATCGGGGTGAAGGCGCGCGCCATGGTCAGTCTCAAGGGCCTCGGACTGCCGCCGTTCATCCAGGGCCCCGTCGAGCTCGATATCGATACGGAATTCGACAAGAAGCCCGCCTAGCACGCATCGCCGACGGGGTTGTCGGCCGCCGCGGCGGCTACGCGGCCTCGAGCAGCCGATCCCAGGTCGTGGTCTGGAAGCTCGGACGGGCGGTGATGTGGTCGAGCCAGGCCGCGACGCGCGTGCCGTGGACCAGCTCTGCGCCTTCGGCGCAGTCGCGGAGCATGTCGAGCTGCGCGCCGGCGTGAATGTCGGCGAGCGAAAAGGCGCCGCCGGCGAAGTAGGCGCTGTCGGCCAGGAAGCCCTCCAGCACCTCGACGCAGTGTCGCGCTTTGGGGATCGCCGCCACGGCCGCGGCGTCGTCTGACGCGAAGCCCAGCTTGGGCGCGACCAGCCTATTGAATACGAGCGTCTTCGCCGAATTGTCGGCGAAGAAATA
>DATJRL010000061.1:0-5225 GCA_035504785.1 Caulobacteraceae bacterium | reverse complement strand
CATACCGGCAGCGCCCGCGCTGATTGATGCTCTGAAGAGATCCGATCGGAAGCTGGTACGCTTGGCTGCGGCTGAGCTGCTTAATGCCCTCCGATCGGGAAACGACATCATTGAGGCCGCTTTGGAGGAGTTCGCATCCAGTCGTGGTGACGCTAGCGTTCCAGATTGCACAGGTGTTCGACCGGCGGGGTCGCGATGATGCGCCGTCCTCCGATCTTCATTGATTCGATTTTTTACCACGTTTGATAAGCACATAGGTGAGGCACGGCTGATCTCCACGTCGGCAGCCCGCAACACAGCCGTTTTTCGGTTGAAATAGGTCTGCTTTCGGCGCACAGCCGTCCATAGCCGACACGACGACCGCCCTACACGCAAGACCGCAAGACCCCTTGGTCTCGCGGTCGCTGCTTGAACACAGGCCGCATCGCTCTGCGGTCACTCAGAGGGAAAGGTCTGCCGGGAGGGGGATGAGGCCCGGCGGGTGAAGAGAGCGCCCGGACGGGTCCGTCCCTCCCGCGCTCTCGGAGACCTTCCTCATGACCCCGACCCTCTTCGCCGCGGCGCAGGCCCCGGCAAGCCTGCCCCTGTTCGCCCAATCCGTCGGCCCCGACACCACAGCAACCGCCCTGATCAAGGCAGCGGCCACCCTCATGGAGGCGCTGGCCAAGGGCGAGGCCCTCGACGCCCACGTCCTGCGCGCGGCAATGGAGGCGGAATTCGGCGCCTCCGATGCTGCCGGCGCTTGGGACTGGAAGCTCGCTTATGACGCCTCCGAAGCGGCGCAGGTGCTGTTCCTGCGCAAATTCGGGCCGGCGATGCGGGCGCGTGCCGGATCGCCCGCCGCCTTCCTTGAGATGCTCGGCAAGCTCGCGGCGCTGGCGCCGTCGCAGACCCGGCGCTCCGAGGAGTCGCAGGCGCTGCAGCAATTCTCAACACCGATCGCGCTTGGCTTTGCCGCCGCGACGGCGGCGGCGATCACGCCGTCCGACCTGGTGCTCGAACCCTCGGCCGGCACCGGGTTGCTCGCGATTTTCGCGGAACTCGACGGAGCGCGGCTCGCGCTGAACGAGATCGCCGACACGCGTTCCTCACTGCTGGAGGCGCTGTTTCCCGCGGTCGCGGTGAGCCGCTTCGACTCCGCGCACATCCACGATCACCTCGATGCCGGCGTGCGCCCGAGCGTCGTGCTGATGAACCCGCCGTTTTCGGCGGCGGTTCACGTCGCGGGCCGCAGCGCCGACGCTGCGCTGCGGCACATCTCATCGGCCCTGGCGCGGCTTGCCGAAGGCGGACGCCTCGTCGCCATCACCGGGGCCAATTTCGCGCCCGACGCGCCGGCCTGGCGCGACGGCTTCGTGCGGCTCCAGGAGCGTGGCCGCATCGTCTTTTCCGCGGCGATCGACGGCAGCGTCTACGCCCGCCACGGCACCAACGTCACGACGCGCCTGACCGTGATCGACCGGCTGCCCGCCGTTGACCCGGCGGCGTTTCCAGCGTCGCCCGACATCGCGCCGGATGCCGCGACGCTGCTCGAATGGGTCATCGCGCAGGTGCCGCCGCGAATGGAAGCGGCAGCGGTGACGGCGCTGGCGCCGATCCTCCCGCGCGCGGTGGCGCGTCCTACGCGTCCCGTCGTGCCGAGGCCGCTCGCATCCACGGCACCGGCAGCGGAAGCCGTCGAACTCGCCTACGAGCCGTGCGTCTGGGCACCGGCCGAGGGCGGCCACCTCACTGACGCGCTCTACGAGGGCTACGCGCTGCAATCGATCCGCATTCCGGGAGCACAGCCGCATCCGACCATGCTGGTGCAATCGGCGGCGATGGCTTCGGTCGCCCCGCCCAAGCCGAGCTACAGGCCGCATCTGCCCGCCGCCGTCTTGGCCGCCGGGCTATTGTCGGATGCGCAGCTTGAGAGCGTCATTTATGCCGGCGAGGCGCATGCCGGCCATCTCGCCGGATCGTGGACCGTTGACGAGACCTTCGACGTTATTTCAGCCGCTCCCGATGACGCCGAGAACGCCGTGCGCTTCCGCCGGGGATGGTTTCTCGGCGACGGCACCGGCGCCGGCAAGGGCCGCCAGGTCGCCGGCATCATCCTCGACAACTGGCTGAAGGGCCGCCGCCGCGCGCTCTGGGTCTCGAAGTCCGACAAGCTGATCGACGACGCCCAGCGCGACTGGTCGGCGCTCGGCCAGGAGCGGCTGCTGATCACGCCGCTTTCCCGCTTCCGGCAGGGGACGCCGATCCGCCTCGCCGAGGGCATCCTGTTCACGACCTACGCGACGCTGCGCGGCGAAGGCCGCGAGGGCAGGGGATCGCGGCTCCAGCAGATCCTCGACTGGCTGGGGCGCGACCCCGCCTCGGGGGCCGGGGCAGGCTTCGACGGCGTCATTGTCTTCGACGAGTCCCACGCGCTCGCCAACGCCGCCGGCGAGAAATCCGAGCGCGGCGACAAGGCCGCCTCGCAGCAGGGCCGCGCCGGGCTGCGGTTGCAGCATGCGTTGCCGGACGCCCGCGTGGTCTACGTGTCGGCCACCGGGGCCACCGCCGTGCACAACCTCGCCTACGCCCAGCGCCTCGGGCTCTGGGGCGGGGCGGATTTCCCGTTTGCGACGCGCGCCGAGTTCGTCCAGGCGATCGAGGCCGGCGGCGTCGCGGCGATGGAGGTGCTGGCGCGCGATTTGAAGGCCCTCGGCCTCTACGCCTCGCGCTCGCTCTCCTACGAGGGCGTCGAATATGAGCTGGTCGAACACAGCCTCACGCCGGAGCAGACCCGCATCTACGACGCCTACGCCGGGGCGTTCCAGATCATTCACAACAACCTGACCGCCGCGCTGGAGGCGACCAACGTCACCGGGTCGTCGGGCACGCTTAACGCGCAGGCCAAGGCGGCGGCGCGCTCGGCCTTCGAGTCGGCCAAGCAGCGCTTCTTCAATCACCTGATCACGGCGATGAAGACGCCGACGCTGATCGCTTCGATCGATCGCGACCTCGCTTCGGGCCATGCCGCCATCGTGCAGATCGTCTCGACCGGCGAGGCGCTGATGGAGCGCCGCCTCGCCGAGATCCCGACCGAGGAGTGGGGCGACGTCTCGGTCGACATCACGCCGCGCGAGTATGTGCTCGACTATCTCGCGCATTCCTTCCCGACCCAGCTGTTCGAACCGTTCACCGACGCCGAAGGCAATCTCGCCTCGCGCCCGGTATTCCGCGACGGCCAGCCGGTGCAGTGCCGCGACGCGGTGGAGCGCCGCGACCGCATGATCGAGCGGCTCGCGGCCCTGCCGCCGGTGCCGGGCGCGCTCGACCAGATCGTGCAGCGCTTCGGCACCGAGCAGGTGGCCGAGATCACCGGACGCTCGCGCCGCATCGTCCGCAAGGGAAACAGCCTCGCGGTCGAGAACCGCGCCGGATCGGCCAATCTCGCCGAGGCGCAAGCCTTCATGGACGACGCGAAGCGCATCCTCGTCTTCTCGGACGCCGGCGGCACGGGCCGCTCCTATCACGCCGATCTCGGCGCGAAGAACCGGCGCTTGCGCGTCCATTACCTCCTGGAAGCCGGCTGGAAGGCCGACACCGCGATCCAGGGCCTCGGACGCTCGAACCGCACCAACCAGGCCCAGCCGCCGCTGTTCCGACCGGTCGCGACCAACGTCAAGGCGGAGAAGCGGTTTCTCTCGACGATCGCGCGCCGCCTCGACACGCTGGGCGCGATCACCCGCGGCCAGCGCCAGACCGGCGGCCAGGGCCTCTTTCGCGCCGACGACAATCTGGAATCGGTCTACGGCAGGACGGCTCTGCGCCAGCTCTACTGGCTGGTCTATTCCGGCAGGGTCGAAGGCTGCTCATTGCAGGCCTTCGAGGACGCGACCGGTCTGTCGCTGACCGACAAGGACGGCGGCTTGCGCGACGAGCTGCCGCCGATCTCGACCTTTCTGAACCGCCTCTTGGCGCTGACCATCGATCTGCAGAATACGCTCTTCGCGGTGTTCGAGGAATTGTTGACCGCGAAGATCGAGGGCGCCATCGCCTCCGGCACCTACGATCTCGGGGTCGAGACGCTGACCGCCGAGAGCCTCGCGGTCACCGGCCGGCGCACGATCCACGTCCATCCGGCGACCGGCGCCGAGACGCGGGTTTTCACCGTCGCCCGCCGCGACCGCAACAAGCCCCACGCGCTCGATGACGCGCTGGCGCTGGCCGCCGATCCGCGCGCCGCGCTGCTGGTCAATGCCCGTTCCGGCCGGGCCGCGGTTCGGATGCCGGCGCCGAGCCTGATGCTCGACGACGGCGAGATCGAGCGCCGCGTGCGCCTGGTGCGGCCGATGGAGCGTACCGCGATCGCGGTCAACGCCCTCGCCCACACCGAGTGGCATGAGGCCGGGCGCGACGCTTTCATCGCCGCCTGGACCGACGAGGTGGCTGCTGTTCCGGAATTCGTCACCAGCAATTTCCACATCGTCACCGGCCTGTTGCTGCCGATCTGGACGCGACTGCCGCAGGACGAATGCCGGGTCTACCGGCTGCAGACCGATGACGGCGAGCGGATCATCGGCCGCCTCGTCTCCCCGGCCTGGATCGCCCAGACCGTCGACACCGAAGCGCCCAACCTTGCAGCGGGCGACGCCTGGACGGCGCTGCTCGACGGCAGGACGGGCCTGGAACTCGCCGACGGCCTCGACCTCCGCCGCGTCAGGACCATGGGCGAGCACCGGATCGAACTCGCCGGCTTCACCGACGGCATGGTCGACCGGTTGAAGGCGATGGGCCTCGTTTCCGAGATCATCGCCTGGCGCCTCCGGCTGTTCGTGCCGGTCGCAGAGGCGGGACCGGCGATCCTCGCCGCGCTGATGGAACGCCATCCGCTCGCGCGCATCGTGGAGCGCGGAGCGTGAGATGTCCGGTCCCGCTGCCGAACTGGCGCGCCGCCTCGCGCGCGAGGCCGAGGCCGTGTGCCGCGCCTATCTCTCGCATGGCCGCCGCCAGGGCTCATATTGGACAGTCGGCGACATCCACAATACGCCTGGCCGCAGCCTCTATGTCAGGCTCAAGGGCGGCGAGTCCGGCCCCGGCGCCGCCGGGCATTGGACCGATGCCGCCACGGGAGAACATGGCGATCTGCTCGATTTGATCGCCCGCGCCCGCGGCCTCGACCGTTTGGCCGACGCGATCGACGAGGCCCGCGCCTTCCTCGCCCTGCCGCGACCGCAGTCGGGAGAGCATGC
>DATJRL010000060.1:0-7196 GCA_035504785.1 Caulobacteraceae bacterium | reverse complement strand
GTGCTTGGGGATGTAGTTCAGCTCTTCGAGCAGCGGCAGGTAGACGTAGCTCTCCACGTCGCACATGGCGCCGGGATAGCGGTTCCAGTACCAGGTGCCGCCGAAGTCGCCGCCGCTCTCGACGACGCGGATGCGCTTCAGCCCGGCTTCGCGCAGCCGGGCGCCGGCCAGCAGGCCGCCGAAGCCGCCGCCGATGATCGCCACGTCGACGTCGTCGAACACCGGATCGCGGGTGAAGCCGGGCTCGACGTAGGGGTCGTCGACGAAGTGCGAGAACTCCGCCGTCACCTCGACGTACTGGTCGATGCCGTCGTCGCGCAGCCGCTTGTCCCGCTCGGCGAGGTACTTGGCGTGCAGGGCGTCGGGGTCGAAGTCGAGTTCACCGACGATCTCGGCGATTTCCGGCTGGAGCGGCATGGGGCGTCTCTCGCGGCTGTCGCGCGATCCTTCACCGGCTGCGCGGCCGGCGCAAGCCGGCTGGAAAGCATTGAACCCCGAACCTCACGAACATCCCCAAACCGTGTCATCCCGGACAAGCCGCGAAGCGGAGCCGATCCGGGATCTCCTCAGCGCCGGCGGCGACGGGGAGATCCCGGATGAGTCCCGCTTCGCGGGCTCTCCGGGATGACATGGGAGGTTTTCGCGGGCTCTCCGGGATGACATGGGAGGTTAGTGCCGCGCGGTGATCTCGTGGCGGCCGGAGCCGAGCTTGATCTCGCCCGCCGCCAGTCCGCCATCGACGCTCACCGCGCCCAGCATCTCCGGCAGCTCGACCCGCGCCGTCGCGCCGGGCGGGACCGTCAGGTTGAGCTCGAAGCGGTCCCCCGGCGTCCAGCGCCAGTCGGTGGAGATGCGGCCGAGGACGCTGTCGTAGTCGGCGCCGGCGCTCGTCACTCGCGGGTCGAGCACCGGTTTCACCAGAATTTCCCGAAAGCCCGGCGCGGCGGGCTCGATGCCGGCGATGCGGCGGAACAGGAAGCCGGCCACCGCGCCCAGGGCGTAGTGGTTGTAGGAGTTCATGGCGATGTCGCCGACATCCCCGTTCCAGCGCTCCCAGATCGTCGTGGCGCCCTTGCGGATCATGTAGCCCCAGGATGGGAACTCGGTGCGCAGCAGCAGGTCGTAGACCAGGTCCGGCCGGCCGGCGTCGGCCAGAACGTCGAGACTGAACGGCGTGCCGAGGAAGCCGGTGGACAACACCCCGCCCCGCCGCCCGATGTCGTCGGTGAGGTGTTTGGCGGCGGCGGCGCGGAGGGCGTCCGGGACGAGGCCGAACTTCAGCGCGAGGATGTAGCCGGTCTGGCTGCCGTTGCCGATCGCGCCATCGGCGTCGATGTAAGCCTCGCGGAAAGCCGCGACGATCTCGGCCCGCGACGCCCGCAGCCTCGCGGCTGCGTCCGGTCGCCCGCTGGCCTGGGCCATCTCGGCCGCGAGGCCGGCGCTGTGGGCCCACCAGGCCGTGCCGATCAGGTCCTTCGGCGTGGTCGGATCGCCCGGCTGCTTGGCGTCGAGGGCCAGCCAGTCGCCGAAATCGTGGCCGCGGCGGTTGCGCCAGAGGTGGTCGGGGTTCTCGGCCTCGAGGAAAGCGAGGTAGCGGGCGATGGCGTCCCAGTGGTCGCCGATGATCGCCGTGCAGCCGTAGCGCCGCCAGGCGGTCCAGGGCAGCACCACGCCCGCATCGGCCCAGCCGGGCGCCGGCTCGTCGCGGCCCCTGAGCGCCGCCGGGGCGAAGTCGGAGAAGCCGCCGTGGGCCGACTGGGCGTCGCGGATGTCGCCGGCGAAGCGCCGGGTGAAGCCGTAGACGTCCATGTTGAACGCCGCGGCGTCCCAGAACACGCAGGCGTCGCCCAGCCAGCCGAGCCGCTCGTCGCGCTGCGGGCAGTCGGTGGGGATGCCGGTGAAGTTGGAGCGCTGGCTCCAGAGGGCGTTGCGCCAGATCCGCTGGATCAGCGGATCGCCGACGCGAAGCTCACCGGTGATCGGCAGGTCGGAACTGACCACCAGGCCAACCAGGTCGTCGGCCGTCGGACGACCGGGATAGCCCTCGACCTGGACATAGCGGAAGCCGTGGTAGGTGAAGCTCGGCGCCCAGGTTTCGCCGGCCGGATCGCCGCGAAGGACGTAGCTGTCGGCGGCGCGGGCGGCGCGCAGGTTGGCCTGGTCCACCTCGCCGTTCGGAAGGAGAATCTCCGCGAAGCGAAGCGTGACCTTCTGGCCCGCCACGCCCTTCACCTTCAGCCGGCACACTCCGGCGAAGTTCTGGCCGAAGTCGACGACGAACACGCCCGGCCGCACCTCGGCGATCGCCGCGGCTTGGAGGGTTGCGACGACCCTGATCGGCGGCGCGGCGTGGGCGGAAAGTGCGGCGGACGGCGGATCGCCCACCTCGGCGGCTTCCCAGCCGGACGCATCGAAGCCCGGCGCGCTCCAGCCGGGCTGCTCGCGGCGGGCGTCGTAGCTCTCGCCGTCGTAGAGCTCGGACTCGAGCACCGGCGACGGGGCGGCCCACCAGCCGGGTCCGGTGGCGACCACCTGCCGGCTTCCGTCGGCGTAGGTCAGCTCCAGCTGGGCGAGGAACCGACGCGGCGCCGGCCCGAAGGCGTAGCGGCCGCCGGGGGCGACGACGCTGGCGTACCAGCCGTCACCGACATGGGCGCCCAGCACGTTGGCCCCGGCGCGCACCAGACCGGTGACGTCGTAGGCCCGGTAAAGGACGCGCTTGCGAAAATCGGTGCTCTCCGGCGCCAGCAGCGCGTCGCCGATCCGCGACCCGTTTAGGAACGCCTCATAGGCGCCCAGCGCCGTCACATAGAGCCGGGCGCCGACCACCGGGCTTTCCGTCTCGAACTCCGTGCGCAGCAGCAGGGCATGGGTCGGCGGCCAGCCGTGGCGCGGGTTGAGGGCCGCCGGCGCGGCGGACGCCCAGCCAGAGTCGTCAAAGTCCGGCGCGGTCCAGTCGCCCGTCGGCTCCTCGCTGGTGGTCCAGGCGTCGTCGGTGACGAGCCGCTCGCAGCGGCCGTCATCATAGGCCAGCTTCAGCATCGCCGCGAACGCGCCGCGCGGCGGCCGAGCGTCGTCGGGACGCGGCGCGACCTCGACCTCGGCGGCCAGGGTGTGCTCCCCGGCGCCCAACGTTCCGAGGTCGACGCGCTGGGCGCTGCCGCGGCGTCCGAACGCGTACTGGCTGACAGGCCGGACGGTCAGCGGCGCGCCATCGAGCACCAACTGGGTGACCTGGTCGCGGGCCCCAATGACCGCCGACGCCCGGCCCGCGGCCCGGAGCCGGAAGCGTCGACGAAAGCCGCGCCGCAGGCCATCGCCCTCGCCCCAGATCCAGCGCAGGCCCGCCTCGCGGTCGGCGCGGTCCTCGGCGGTCTCGACGTTCAACCAGGCGGCGCTCCAGTCGGAGGGCGCCAGGAGGCCCATCTCCCACCAGCTCGGTTCGGCGGGAAGCGTCGCCGCGCCGGTCTCGTCCCAGACCTCGACGGTCCACCAGCACCGCTGGCGCGAGACCAGCAGCGGGCCGCCATAGCGGACGTCGAAGCTCCGGTCCGACTCGATGCGGCCGCTGTCCCAGACGTCCGCGCCAACCGCCGCAAGGGTCCGTGGATCGCTCCCGACCCGGATACGATAGGCCGTCTGCCGCGCGCCGAGCCGGTCCGACTCCAAACGCCAGGACAGCCGGGGGACCGTGGACTCCAACCCGAGCGGCCGGTCTAGACAGTCGACCCGCAGCCCGGCGACGCGGGTTGGATCGGAGGCGAGGGCTTCGGTGTCGTGATCGCTCATGGCGGGCACCTAACGCCGTTTTTCGCGCCGCCTCCACTAACCCAGCGCGAAATCCATCGCGGCGCGAGCGTGCAGCTCGGTGGTGTCGAAGGTCGGCAACGGCAGATCCTCGGGCGTCAGCAGCAAGCCGAGTTCCGTGCAGCCCAGGATGACGCCGTCCGCGCCCTCGCCGCGCGCCGCGCTCTCGGCCATGCCGACCACCGCCTCTTTCGACGCCAGCTTGAAGCGGCCCTGCACCAGCTCGTCGAAGATGATCGCGTGCAGCCGCGCCCGCTCCGCCTCGGCCGGGACCACCGTCGCGACGCCGGCGCGCTGCAACCGGTCGCGATAAAAGCCCTGTTCCATCGTGTAGCGGGTGGCGAGCAGCAGCGGCTTCTTCACGCCCGCCGCCTTGACCGCGGCCGCCGTCGCATCGCCGACGTGGATCAGCGGGACCGAAATCGCCGCCGCCACGTCGTCGGCCATGCGATGCATGGTGTTGGCGCAGATCAGCATCGCTTCCGCACCCGCGGTTTCCAGCCGCCGCGCGGCGTCGACCATGACCACGGTCGCCTCGTCCCAGAGCCCCGCCGACTGCAACGCGGCGATCGGCGCGAAGTCGACGGACCAGAGGACCAGCTTCGCCGAGTGCTGGCCGCCCAGCGCTTCGCGCGCCATGCGGTTGAGCAGCTGATAGTAGAGCGTGGTGCTCTCCCAGCTCATGCCGCCGATCAACCCGAGGGTTTTCACGCGGCGTGGAACTCGTCGATCATGTGGAAGACCTGATCCAGGTTGCGGGCGATGCCCTCGACCCGAGAACGATCGACCAGGGTGGTGAACATCGATCCGATCTCGAACCTGTTCGGCCCCTCCAGGGCGATGAGCAGCTGCGCCTGGTCGAAGGCGCAGCGGATGTGGCCGCCGGAATAGACGCTCTCCAGCTCGTCGAGCTGCTCCATGAACGCCGGGGTCAGGATTTCCCGGGCTTCCACCTGGTCGGAGCCGAAGACGGCGAAATGCTGGTTGAAGCGCGGGTCCTCGAGCCCGACCGCCTTCAGGCCCTGCGGACACTCGAAGCTCTTGAACCAGCCGGTGTTGCGCAGGCAGACGGTCGTGCCGGTGAGCCGGCGCGGCGATCCCAGGCAGAACAGCTGACCGCTGAACACGGTGCGCCGGTTCTTGCCGGAGCCCTGGGTCAGGGTCGCCTCGCAAAGCGCGAACTGCACCGCGCCGCGGCGACCCGAGAAGAAGTCCTTGAAGGTCTTGTCTTCCGGATGCGGCAGCAGGCGCAGCCGCAGAAACTCGTCCCAGGCGGGGGCGTCGCGGCCGTCCGGGCGATAGGTCACGCCCAGCGGTTCGCACAGCGCTTCGATAACGCCGACCTTGGCCTGCTTGGCGACTCGCGACAGCGGCCAATAACCGATCAGCGCCGCCAGAACGATTGTCAGGACGATCAGCGGCGCCGGGGGCGCGGCGGCCGCGCCATGGGTGAACTCCGGGGTCGCGAGAAACTCGATCAGGACCAGCATCGCGCCAGCGGCGATGGCGAGCAGAAAGGCCGTCATCGCGTTGCGGCGGTCCGCCTCGCACTTGATCAGCTCGGGCTTGATCTTGGCTTCGTAGACTTCGTCGAAGCCGGCGCCCTCCAGCGGATCGCCGAGGGGCGCCAGCCGATGCCCGAAGGCGCTATCCGAGGAAGCGACGCCAGGGTCGAGGGTCGCGATGGTCATACCGCGAGGGTAGCGCGCGAATCTGGACGAACGCCAGCCCCGCGGAGCGGCGTTAGCTCGGGCCGCGCGCCAGCGCTCAGGCCGAGATGTAGGCCTTGAGCGTCTCGGCCTCGGCGACGGTCTCGGCGATTTTGCTCTTCACCAGGTCGCCAATCGACACGATGCCGATCAGGCGGCCGTCGCGGCAGACCGGAAGGTGGCGGACGCGGCGGTCGGTCATCCGGGTCAGCAGCGAATCCACGGTCTCCTGCGGCTCGGCGAAGATCACTTCGCGGGTCATGCAGTCCGAAACGGGCTGCAACAGCCCGTCCGCGCCTTTCTCCGCGACGATGCGGACGATGTCTCGTTCCGAGACGATGCCCGCGACGTCGCGCGCCTCGCTCAGCACCACCATCGCGCCCACCTTGCGGGCGTGCAGCAGCGCGGCGACCGCGGCCACGCTGTCGTTGGGCGACGCGGTGAAGACTATGTCGCCTTTGTTCTTCAAGATCTGGGATACAAGCATAGTTATCGTTCCTCCCTGTTCCCATTGGGAGGAACCTCGCGCCAAATGTTGGTTATTTCAAAGCGCTAATGCGTGAACGCCGCGTCGCCGCGTCCGGCGAGGCGCGCGAAGAGCCCGATGAGCAGCAAGCCGGCGAAGAAACCGGCGAGGTGCGCCTGCCAGGCGACGGCTTGTCCGAACGCCCCCGGCGTCAGGCGAAAGACGCCGAGGATGACGTTCAGCGCGCCCCAAACGAGCGTGAAGCCGACGACCGTCCGTCCGAACAGCGGCCCGACCCTCCCCTGGCCTTCTATCAGCCGCGCGGCCGCGCCCATCAGCCCCGACACGGCGCCCGACGCGCCGACGACCAACACCTGGGAGTTTCGATCGACCGCCAGCAACCCGAGAGCGCTGAGAACCTCGGTCGTCAGATAGAACGCCGCAAGCGCCAGCACGCCGCGCGGCCCGGCGCCCATCAGCCGCGCCACGGGCGGCCCGAAGATGAAAAGCCCGAGCGTGTTCAGGATGACGTGCGCCCAGCCGACGTGCAGGAAACCGTACGTGACCAGGGTTTCGTACCGATGCTCGGCCAGGGCCTGGTGCGAGAGCCCGTAGCGGGCGATCAGCGCATCCGTACCGATGGCCGCCTGAAGCGCGTAGAGGACCAGGAGCGCGAGGCAGAGCGCGACGACGGGCCAGGGCGCGAACAGGAACGGCTCGCGGCGGACCTGCTCGTCCAATTCGCTGCGGCTCTCGTCCATGTCCCATCAACCGTTGTTTCTCTTCGCGAAACGCCACGCCTTAACCAACTAGGCACAGCTTGGCCCTACGCTGCGCGTCGCTGACGTCCTGGCATGACCGTTGCTTCGGCGGCGGCGTGCTGTCCATTCCTGGAGCGCAAGGCTCATGGTCGATCTACCGCTGTGCGGCAAGCGCGGGCTTGCCCTCATCGTCTGCTTTATCGCCGCCGCGCTCGCCGGCGCCGGCCACGCCCAGTCGATGACGGCCAACTCGGCGAGCTACAACGCCGGCTACGGCCGCACCGCCGACCAGGAGAACCAACCCGTCGACGCTTCGATGCGCGACGCCGACGGCAACCTCGTGGTGGTCGACGGCGTCATCCAGGCGGGCCAAGACCAGAGCGTCTTCTCCAACGCCGGCGCCAGCGGCGCCTTCGACACCGTCGCCGGCGTCGGCGGCGCGGGCGCCGCCAC
>DATJRL010000059.1:0-3746 GCA_035504785.1 Caulobacteraceae bacterium | reverse complement strand
GCCTCTATGCCGAGGACGTCGGGGGGCAGCCCTTCCATGAATCGGTACATTCCTCGTCTCCTTTGTTCCGCCGGAACTTTCGAGCGTGGGGCAGGCGCGCGCCTTGATCGGCGGCAATCGGCGGCCGGACGAAGGCGACGGTTTACACGCCCCGTCCGGGCGTGGTTGTTCGGCTTCCCAAGACCGTAATGCCCCTAGGAAACGTCCCATGACCGAAGTCGCCGAGGCCAAGAAGCCGGCCTGGCCCGCTATGTCCATCGCCCAGGCCTACGCTCTGCTCACCGCGCCGGGCTCGCCGTTCGAAATGCAGAACCTCGTAATTGGGGGCGTCGAAACCCGGACGTGGAAAAACGCGCCGCCGACGCTTCGCTCGGTGGCCGAATTCGGGCGCGGCCATGGCGACAAGATCTTCCTCGTCCACGAGGACGAACGCGTCAGCTTCGAGGCGTTCTTCCGTGCGACCGCCGTGCTGGCGCGCCGGCTGGTCGAGGAGGGGGTCAAGAAGGGCGACCGCGTCGCCATCATCATGCGCAACATCCCCGAGTGGCCGGTGGCTTTCTACGCCGCCGCCTCGATCGGCGCGATCGTCACCCCCCTGAACGCCTGGTGGACCGGCCCCGAGCTTGAATACGGCCTGTGCGATTCCGGCAGCACAATCGCCATCGTCGATTCAGAACGGCTCGAGCGCATTACCGAGCACATGCCCGCGTGCTGCGAGCTCAAGCGCGTCTTCGTCTGCCGACACGAAGAGCCGAACGCCAATCCGCTCGTCCAGCCCCTGGAATCGGTGATCGGAGCGCCAGCTGACTGGCCGGCTTTGCCGGACGTGGGGCTCCCCCACGCGGAGATCGCGCCAGACGACAACGCGACAATCTTCTACACCTCGGGCACCACCGGAAAGCCCAAGGGCGCCGTCGGCACCAACCGCAACATCAACTCCAACATCATGGCGGCCGGCTGCGTCGCCGCCCGCGCCTTCCTTCGCCGCGGCGAGGCGCCGCCTATGCCCGACCCGCATGCGCCCCAGCGCGCCAGCCTGCTGTCGGTGCCATTCTTCCACGCGACCGGCTGCTTCGCGATCCTGAACCCGACCCTGTTCGCGGGCGCGAAGCTGGTGATGATGCGGCGCTGGGATCCGGTCCGCGCCTTCGAGCTGATCGAGCGGGAGCGGATCAACTCCGTCGGCGGCGTGCCGACGATCGCCTGGCAGCTGATCGAGCACCCCCTGCGCAAGAACTATGACCTCTCCTCCATCGAGAGCGTCGCCTACGGTGGGGCGCCCTCGGCGCCCGAGCTGGTGCGCCTGATCAAGGAAACCTTCCCGAAGTCACAGCCGGGCAACGGCTGGGGCATGACCGAGACCTCGGCAACGGCCACCAGCAACGGGTCGGAGGACTACGAGCATCGGCCGGATTCCTGCGGCCCGGCCGTGCCGGTCACCGACCTCAAGATCATGAGCGTCGATGGCAAGGAAGAACTGCCGATCGGGCAGGTGGGCGAGCTTTGGTGCAGGGGGCCGCAGGTCGTGCGCGAGTACTGGCACAAGCCCGAGGCGACCGCCCAAACTTTCATCGATGGATGGGTGAAGACCGGTGACCTCGCCCGACTGGACGATGAGGGCTTCTGCTACATCATCGACCGGGCCAAGGACATGCTCATCCGCGGCGGCGAGAACATCTACTGCATCGAGGTGGAGAACGTCCTGTACGACCACCCTGCGGTGATGGACGCCGCCCTCGTGGGCATTCCGCACAAGACCCTGGGTGAGGAGCCTGGCGCAGTGGTGACGCTCAAGCCGGGCGCCACGGCCACCGAGGAGGAGCTTCGCGCCTTCGTCGCCGAGCGGCTGGCCGCCTTCAAGGTTCCGGTGCGGATCATCTTCTGGCCCGAGACCCTGCCGCGCAACGCCAACGGCAAGATCATGAAGCAGGACCTGCGCAAGCTCTTCGTGCAGGAGCCGACGCCGGCGTGACCCGCCGCCCGCGGCCCGCTCCGCGGCCTTCGCCGGCCGCCGAGGCCGTCGAGCTGCGCATCCGGGCGATGGGGGCGCAGGGCGACGGCCTAGGCGAGGCCGAGGCGATACCGGGGCGCGAGGTCATGGTCCCGCTCACCCTGCCGGGCGAGCGGATCATCGCCAAGGTAGCGGGCGAGCGCGGTAAACTGGCGGAGCTCCTCGAGGCCAGCCCTGAGCGGGTGACGCCGCCATGCCCGCACTTTGGTCCGTGCGGCGGCTGCGCCTTCCAGCACTGGGCGAGGGAGCCGTATCTCGCCTGGAAGCTCGACCGCGTGCGCCAGGCGCTCAGGCGCGCCCACCTCGAGGCGCCTGTCGACCTCGCCTATGCCGCGCCTCAGGGCGTCCGGCGCCGGCTGGCGCTTCACGCCCGCCGCATCGGCCGGACTGTACGCGTCGGCTTCAAGGGGCGCCGCTCCTGGGACCTGGCGCCGATCGAGACGTGCGTCATCGCCAGGCCCCCGCTCGTCGCCGCCCTGCCTGCCCTGGCGCGCCTGGCCGAGCCGTTCCTGGCGAGCCCCAAGTCGGCGCCGACCCTGCATGTGACGGAGACGGACACGGGCCTCGACATCGATATCACCGGCGTGGAGCGTCCCGGTCCGTCCGCCGACGCCCTGGCGCTGGCGGCCCAGGTCGCCAGCGAGGCCGGCTTCGCCCGCGTGACCATGATGGGCGATCCGGTTTGCCAGGTGCGCAGGCCGCTGGTGAAGCTCGGTCCGGCGCAGGTTAGTCTTCCGGCCGGCGGCTTCCTGCAGGCGACGGCCGGCGCCGAGGAGGCCATGGCGAAAATCCTCGTCGATGCGGCCAGAGGAGCGAAAATGGTGGCGGATCTCTACTGCGGTGTGGGGGCATTCGCATTCCGGCTCGCGGCCGTAGCGCAAGTCATTGCCGCCGACGCCTCCGCGCCTGCCATTTCGGCCCTGAACGCCGCGATCGCCACTGCGCCGGGCCTGAAGTCGATCCACGCCCAGACGCGTGACCTCGAACGTCGCCCCATGCTCGCGGCCGAGCTGGCGCAGGTCGACTTCGCCGTCTTCGACCCGCCGCGCGCCGGCGCGGCCGCCCAGGCCGTGGAACTGGCGCGCTCCCGCGTTCCGCGCGTTGCGGCGGTGTCCTGCAATCCGGCCACCTTCGCTCGCGACGCGCGCACCCTTGCGGACGGCGGCTACAGGCTGGAGCATGTGCATGTTGTCGACCAGTTCCTCTGGTCGCCCCATATCGAGCTTGTCGCCTTGTTCACCCGGGAGGCCGCTTGACCGCCGAGGACCGCCGAGCCTTCGTCGCCGACAGGCGCGCGCACGCCGCGCACTCGGCGCTCAAGAAGGCGCGGTGGACCGCCGCTGCGGTGGCCCTGCGCACCCTCGCCCGGTCCTCCGAGGCGAAGCCGATTAGGTTCGAGCCCAAGGCGCCGCCGGCGCCGAAGGGATTCCTGAGGCGAGCGTGGCTGGAGGCGTTCGATAAGGACGCGGCGGATGTCGCCGCCGGGCTCTACCCGCCGATGGCCGATCGGCCGGCCGCGCCGCGCTTCGGGCCCCGCGCCGCCGTCGACCTTCTGTCGGACGCCCTCGATGTCGAGGCGCGCCGCCGCCGCCGGGGCGGGGCGGAGGTGCGCAAGGACGCGCCGCAGGCCTATCCAACCTATTACCGGCAAAACTTCCACTACCAGAGCGGGGGGTGGTTCACGCCTGAGAGCGCGCGGCGCTACGAGGCCCAGGTCGAGGCGTTGTTCGTCGGC
>DATJRL010000058.1:0-4548 GCA_035504785.1 Caulobacteraceae bacterium | reverse complement strand
ATGGCCCGCCCTATTCGGCCGAGTTCATCGCCCGCTACCGGGCCGCGCAGCGGGCGCGCAACCAGCGCATCACCGATTGGGCGAAGGCCGAACTTGCCCGGCTGAACGCCGCGGGCACCCCCGATCGCCTCTTCCCGCTGTTCCGCTGCTGGGGCGACTTGCGGATGATGGACGGCGCGATCGACCCCTCAGACCGGCCGACGCCGATGTGCTACCGGGGCGATCCGCGCGTCGCCAACCGCTCGCCCTCGATCGGCCGGGTCAGCGGCCTGCGCAGCTGGCTGTCGATGTGGAGCCTCGAGACCTCGCGCTGTCAGGGTCCCGAGCAACTGGCGCGCTTCGATCTGCCGTCGCTCGTGGTGCAGGGCATGGCCGACACCGGCGTGTTCCCGTCCGACCCCAAACAGATCCACACCGCCATCGCCGCCAAGGACAAACAGCTCGCCCTGATCCCCGGCGCCCACTATTTCGAGGACTCGGAGGCGGGCCGCGTGGCGATGGTGGACCTGATCCGCGCTTGGGTCCGCGCCCGGCTGTAGTCGCTCGGCATGTCCCATCTGAAGCCGCGACCGTTTTCGGCTGCTCCGCTCCCGGCGGGATCACGATATTGGGTCCGGGCTGCTTGGAACCATCCACCCGGTCGTGGATTCCCTCGACGGCGCCGCCACACGCACACACGACGAACCCGGTCGAGGTCGCAGCCGGTACGGAGAGGCGCGGTTGGCGGCTGGTCATGGCTTGTTCGCCGCGATCCCGTCTGTGGTGTTTCGAAACCACTTTCAGACCCAGATCAGCTTGCGACGGAGCTGGCCGGCGGGATGAGCGTCGGCTCATCCGCGGCCACGAGAACGTGGAGTACGAAGTGTATGGAAGCAATGAACGCGCTGCAGGACAGCGGGCTCTGCAGCGTCGCGCCAGGGGGTGGGAAGCGGTCTGGAGCACGTAGATGGCCCAGGTCGACGTCGCCCACCCCGCTCACAATCCGTTCGACCTCCCACGATCGAACAGAGGTCACGTCCCGATCTTTCTCACGTCGTTCTTGATCGCGCTGTTGTTCAACGGCGTGGTCTTCTACTTCGCGGGAACATCGACGTTCAGACCCAACTACAAGGCTTACACCGAGGAGGCGGTGACGGCGGAGATCTTTCGCCCGCCGGCGCCGCCGCCTCCGCCGCCTCCACCGCCGAAGGTCGTCCGCAGACGGCCGCCTCCGCTCCAGCCGCGGCCCGCCGCGCCGGCGCCGCTGAACGTCCCGCCGCCGGCCACCTTCAATGTGCCCCCGGTGGAGCACCCGGCGCCGCCGCCGGCCCCGCCGGTGATCGCCGCCGTAAAGCCGCCGCCGCCGAAGCCGCCGCCGAAGCCGCTGATCAGCAACCCTGACTGGATGCAGCTGCCCAGCGCCGACGACATGGCCCGTTTCTATCCGGACCGCGCCCAGCGGATGAGCGTCAACGGCCACGCCACGATCTCCTGCACGGTCAACGTCGACGGCTCCGTCAGCGACTGCCGGGTGATGTCGCAAAGTCCGCCGGACGATGGCTTCGGCGACGCGGCTCTGAAGCTTTCGAAGCTGTTCAAGATGCGGCCGCAGACTCGCGACGGCGTGCCGGTGGCGGGCGCGAAGGTGGTGATCCCGATCGGATTCGAGGTCCCGACGGCCTGACCCTGCGTCGGCGACGGCGCAGGTTTCGGACAACGTGCGCCAACAGACGTTGGAGCGAGGCTGACGGGGCTTTGCGCGCCTGCTATCGCGTTCGTCAGGCCCCGAGCAGCGGGTTCAGGGAGCGCGTCCGATGAGCGAAGCCGTCCAGCCTTTCACCCTCGACATCGCTCAGGCGCAGATCGACGACCTTCGCCGCCGCCTCGACCAGACGCGCTGGCCGGACGCCGAGACCGTCGACGACTGGACGCAAGGCGCGCCGCTGGCCAAGGTTCGCGCCCTCTGCGAGCATTGGCGCACCGGCTACGATTGGCGTCGCTGCGAGGCGCGCCTGAATGCCATCGGCCAGTTCAAGACCGAGCTCGACGGCCTCGGCATCCACTTCCTCCACGTCCGCTCCGGGCACGAGAACGCCCTGCCGCTGATCCTCACCCACGGCTGGCCGGGGTCGGTGGTCGAGTTCCTGAAGGTGATCGGGCCGCTCACCGACCCCACCGCCCACGGCGGCAAGGCCGAGGACGCGTTCCACGTTGTGGCGCCTTCGCTGCCGGGCTACGGCTTCTCCGACAAGCCGACGAAAGCCGGTTGGGGCGTGGCGCGCATCGCCGCCGCCTGGATCCAGCTGATGGCGCGCCTCGGCTATTCGCGCTGGGTGGCGCAAGGCGGCGATTGGGGCGCGGCGGTCACCACCGGGATCGGCATGATCCGCCCCTCGGCCTGCGCGGCGATCCACGTCAACATGCCGCTGGTCTTCCCCGGTCCGGACGACCTCAAGGAGCCGCCGACGCCGAGGGAACAGGCGGCGCTCGCCGCCATGGCCTACTACCAGGACAAGGACTCCGGCTACTCCAAGCAGCAGGCCACCCGCCCGCAGACGCTCGGCTACGGCCTGGTCGACTCGCCCGCCGGCCAGGCCGGCTGGATCTACGAAAAGATGTGGGCCTGGACCGACAACGATGGGACGCCGGAGAGCGCGCTGACGCCCGACGAGATGCTCGACAACATCATGCTCTACTGGTTGCCGGGCGCGGGCGCCTCGTCGGCGCGGCTCTACTGGGAAAGCTTCGGCGCCTTCGGATCGGCGACCAAGCTGGAGCTGCCCGTCGGGGTCAGCATCTTCCCGAAGGAGATCTTCCGACCTTCGCGCCGCTGGGCCGAAAAGCGGATGAGCCACATCATCCACTGGAACGAACTCGACAAGGGCGGCCACTTCGCCGCCTGGGAACAGCCGGAGCTGTACGTCAAGGAAGTGCGGGACTGCTTCGCGAAGGTGCGTTGACTTGTGGGAACCTACCAGGTGTCGGGCTTGTTGATCAGGTGGCCATCGCGCCCCATCAAGGGGTTCGGGAACTGCGCCGCGGCCAGCCGCGACGGCGTCGCCTGCCGGATGAAGGATGCAGCGTTGCGAAAGTTCTTGCCCGGCTCCTGCCCGTCGAGCCACACGACGCCGACGGGCTTCCGCAGATCACGTTTCACCAGCCGGATGGGCTCGAGCAAGTCGGAGTCTTGAGAGATCACAAGCGCCGCGTCGTAGTAGTCGCGCCAACCGTCGTGCTTGAGATGCATGACTAAGCGGCAAGGTTGACATCCGATCCCTTCTCCTCGGTGTCATGCACCTCGACATGCCGGGTGGGGTCAGCCACCAGCGGTCGCGTCTTCGTCTTGGGCAAGAAGCGGCCGTAGTGGAACCGGATCTCGGGAATGGTTCGCAGCGCTTTGAAGTAGATGGCTTGGCGCCGGGGCGCTTCCGGGTCGCCGGCGCGCGGGCTTACGCGGGCCGTAAAGAAGCGAACGGCTCCGATCTCGTCATCGGGGTCGAGGAGTCCACGCGCCAGCGCCAGCGGGTTTAGCCACCGATACGGCGTCCGGCGCAGCGCCCGATAGTAGAGATTGAAACTGTCGACGTAGACGCTCACCCGCACGAACGCTGGCCCCAAACAGCAAGGGCCGCATGGGCTTTCGCCCGATGCAGCCCTTGAGCTAGCGGCATGCCACCAGCGGGTATGGGCGTCATATAGGCGGCGCGAGGTTTCAGGTCAATGAAGGGCGCAACATGAAGGGCGCGACAGGAAGGGCGCGGAGAACCGCGAGCAATGCGCCAATTTATACAGTGTCACCGCCTTCCCGGTACCTAAGGCGTGTGCGAAATCACGCCGTAGCCAAGCAAAGGCAAGAGCGAAGAAATGTAGCAGGAACAGAGTTAGCCTCTACGCGCCTGCTTATGCATGAATAGGCCGCCCGCCCTCCATCGACACGATACTTATTGATCCGGCGTGTCGGGGAGCCTCAAGCTAGGCCTCAACTTCCGAGTTCGTCCTCGGGCAGCAGCTCGCTGAAGCGCGCATCGATGGCGATCTTGTCCTTGAGCGCCCCAAAGCAGCGACGGCCGCGCGGCGGGAGCGGCGCCAGGCGGACGACTGGCGCGCCGCCACGCGCGATAATGACCTCGTCGCCCTCGAGCGCGGCGGCGATCAATTTGGAAAGGTTGGTCTTTGCCTCGCGGACCGTGAACTGGGCCATCCCCGCCTCGCTCTGCTAGCCAGATAGCTAGCGCTGGCGCGCCAGGAGCTCAAGCCGCCAGCGGCGCGCCCCGCCGCGCCATCTCCGTGATGGTCTCGGCCGGGACGGGCGGGCTGAAGAAGAAGCCCTGGTAGAGGTGGCAGCCCAGCCGGCCCAGCCGGTCGGCCTGGTCGCGGGTCTCCACGCCTTCGGCCAGCACCTTCAGCTCCAGCGCCTCGGCGAGCTCCACGATGGCCTTGACGATGGCGCTGGATTCCGGGCGCCGTCCGAGCTGGGTGACGAACGACCGGTCGATCTTGATCTTGTCCACCGGGAAGCGGCGCAGGTAGCCGAGGCTCGAATAGCCGGTGCCGAAGTCGTCCAGCGTG
>DATJRL010000057.1:0-6777 GCA_035504785.1 Caulobacteraceae bacterium | reverse complement strand
GAATCGGTCGAAGACGAACATCTACATTGACTGTTTCCATCCCTTCTTACTTACCATATTTACCCTAGGCCAGAAATCGGCTTTTCGAGTAAGCGAACACAAGGACCCGCCCCCTGCTGGGTGGCGCCGCTGGGGCTCGTGGCCGCCACAAAGGGGGATGCGCCCACCAAGACATCGTCATCTTGACGGCGCGTCCAAATCACCTGACGAGCCCTACCTATCCGCAGCCTGACCCCCCTGAGGGCGTGCGTGTTTCGAACCTGCGAAGGGGGACTACCATGCCTAATCTGGATGGCACTGGCGTCGGCGGCGGCCATGCGAAGCGTGGTCGCACTTATAACCTCGACCCGGACCTGCTTTACCCCTTCGAGGTTGGCGCAATGCTGCTCGCGATTCTTGCTTGGCCAGACCCTGGGGAGGAGGAGCAGCTAAGATTTGGCGCGGAGGCGCTCGCCGCCCAGGCCTTTCATGCGTTGTGCAAAGCCTTCCCGGACGAGGCGGAGGGCTGGCGGGCGGCGTGCCCGCATTACGTTAGCGTCAGCCAGGCCGAGATCAATCGCCGCCTCCGACAACTCGACCGTCGCCTACGTGATCGCATGGCGGCGGCGAGAATGGCGCTTGGCTTCATGGAGCAAGGCCTGACAGGACGTGCGCCCCGTCTTCCGTCCAGCATGAAACGCCACTCCTTGAACGAGCTCTCGATCCTTGTTCAGACCGACCTTCCAACGATAAGCGATCCGGAGATGATCGAGCGGCGGGTCTGGCGTCAGACTCGGCCGGTGATCGCTCTAGCCGTCGCGATGCAGTTATGGGCGCGGGCCGCTTCGGAGGGCGGCACGAAGTTGATCGGTTACCCGCTGGACAATGGCGAGCTTCACGCCGCGGTGATCGAGCTGGCGCAACGCCACGAGCCACTGGTGCTACGCGATCGCCGGCTGGGCATTGGCGAGGACGATCTGGTCCGAGTGCGCCTGCAAGGTCGGGTCGCCCCCTAACTCTTTGCCCCTAGTGCGGCGCTTCGCGCCGATATGAATAGAGAGCCTCCGAAAACCCAAAGGGGGCTCTAGATGCCAACTCCAGTCCAACCACCGCCGCATCACAACCGGCGGCTCCCACTCGCTTACAAGCCGCTCGCCGAGCTGCAGCTCAATCCGAAAGACGCGCGCAAGTACGACCGCGCCACACGCCGGCGCATCGAGAAGATGGTCCGCCAGTTCGGGCCGCCGCCGATGGTGGCGACGCCGGATGGCGTCGTCCTTACCGGCAACGCCTGGCTGACGGCCGCCAAAGCCGCCGGATACGACGAGGCCCCGGTGCTCATCGCCGAGCACCTCAGCCCGGCGGAAGCCGACGCCTACATGCTGGCCAGTGTTCGCCTCATCGAGCGCGGTGAGTGGGACCAGCAGCTGCTCGGCGAGATCCTCCGCGACCTTACCGTCGAGGAGCTGGACTTCGATATCGAGCTGACGGGCTTCGAACCGGCGGAGATTGACCTGGCGATCGAGGGCCTGGGCGCCCCGTCCGAGGGTCCAGACCCGGCCGACGAGATGGCGCCTGCCGGACCTTCGGTGACGCGGCCAGGCGATCTATGGCGGCTCGGCCAGCACCTGATCCTTTGCGCCGACGCCCTGCAGCCGGCCAGCTACGTGCGGCTGATGGCGGCCGCCTCGGCGGCCGTGCTCATCACCGATCCGCCCTTCAACGTGAAGATCGCCGGCAACGTCAGCGGCCTCGGCAAGGTCAAGCACGGCGACTTCATCATGGCCGCCGGCGAGATGACCGAGGCCGAGTTCACCGACTTCCTGATCCGGTCTCTGATGCTGGCCGCCGAGCACGCCGCTGACCCGTCGCTGGGGTACGTCTTCATGGACTGGAGGCACATGCACGAACTGATCGTGGCGGGGCGGCGAGCCTACGACCGGCTCATCAACCTCTGCGTCTGGACCAAGAACAACGGCGCCAAAGGCTCATTCTATCGCTCCGCCCACGAGCTGGTGTTCGTCTTCAAGAAGGGACGCGGACCCCACCGCAACAACATCCAGTACGGCCGCTTCGGCCGCGACCGGCGCAACGTCTGGGCCTATCCGGGTGTCACTAGCTTCGGCCGCCACGGCGAGGAGGGCGACCTCCTGGCCCTGCACCCCACCGTCAAGCCGGTGGCGATGCTCGTCGATATCATGCTCGACGCCACCGTCCGCGGCGACGTCGTGCTCGACCCGTTCGCGGGGTCGGGGAGCACGATCATCGCCGCGGAGAAGATCGGTCGGCAGGCCCGCACGATGGAGCTGCACCCGCCTTACGTCGACGTCGCTGTGCGACGCTGGCAGCGCTGGTCAGGCGAGACGGCGGTGCTCGAAGGCGATGGTCGCAGCTTCGCCGAGATCGAGGCTGCGCGCACCCTGGAGGCCGGACAATGAGCGCTGGCGGCCGCGACACCAGTGGCCGGTTCCCAAAAGGGAAGTCCGGCAACCCCAGGGGGCGCCCGAAGAAGGCGCCCACCGTGGGCCAGGCGATCTTGGGCGCGCTCAATCAGAAAGTTCAGGTCAAGGACAGCCACGGGCGCAAGCGGGTCACCAAGCTCGAGGCGGCGGCCACGCAGATGGCCAACAGGAGCGCCTCAGGCGATCCGCGCGCCAGCAAGCTCGCCCTCGAAATGGCCCAGAAGGCCGAAGAGCGGCTCGCCGCTACGCCGACACCCGCCGCCGAGCTCAGCGCGTCAGATCAGGAGATCGTCGGGCGCCTGCTCGAACGACTTCGTCTCATCATCCAAGAGGAAGATGGCCATGAACGTCATGACCCCAGTTGAGTTCGACGCGCTTAGCCGGCGCGACCCCGAGGTCTTTATCGAGCGGGTGTTCGCCGAGCTGAACCCGTCGACGACCTTCGCTTACAACTTCCACATCGGCGTCATCGCGGCCAAGCTGGAGGCGGTGCGTCGCGGCAAGATCAAGCGGCTGATCATCAACGTGCCGCCCCGGAGCCTGAAGTCGATCGCCGCCTCGGTGGCGTTCCCCGCCTGGGTTCTCGGGCACGATCCGACCAAGCAGATCATCTGCGTCAGCTACGGCCAGGAACTCGCCGACTCGCTCGCGCGCGACTGCCGGCAAGTGATGCAGCAGCCTTGGTACCAGCGGATGTTCCCCGGAACGGCGCTCTCGCCGACCCGGACGGCGGTGCACGCCTTCGAGACCACCGCCGGCGGCGGTCGCATCGCCACCTCGGTGGGGGGCGTGCTGACCGGCATGGGCGCCGACATCATCGTCATCGACGATCCGATCAAGCCGGACGAGGCGCTCTCCGACGTCGAGCGGGTGCGCGCCAACCACTGGTTCCGGCACACGCTGGTGACGCGACTCAACGACAAGAGCGCCGGCGCCATTGTCGTCGTCATGCAGCGTCTGCACGAAGACGACTTCGTCGGTCACATCCTGGAGCTCGACGATTGGGAGGTGGTCTCATTCCCGGCCATCGCCCTTGAGGACGAGGTCCACGTCGTCGAGACCGCGTTCGGCGCCTACACCCATGTCCGCCGCGAGGGCGAGGCGCTGCACCCCGAGCGCGAGCCGCTCGAGGTGCTGGAGGCCCTGCGCCGTAGCCTGGGCGCCGATCACTTCTCCGCCCAGTACCTGCAGTCGCCGACGCCGCCCGGCGGCGGCAAGATCAAGGTCGCCTGGTTCAAGCGCTACGACACGGCGCCGGACCGGTTCGACCGCATCATCCAGAGCTGGGACACCGCCTCGAAGGTGAAGGAACTCTCGGACTACAGCGTCTGCACGACCTGGGGCGTGAAGGGCAAAGAGTTCTATCTGCTGCACGTCTGGCGCAAGCGGGTCGAGTACCCGGAGCTGAAGGCCGCGGTCAAGGCGCAGGCGGCGCTCTATCCGAACTGCACGGTGCTCATCGAGGACAAGGGCAGCGGCACGGCGCTGATCCAGGAGCTGCGGCGCGAGAACGTCACGGTCACCCGTTACGAGCCCAAGGGCGACAAGATCTTCCGCATGGAAGGTCAGACCGCCCTGATCGAAAACGGCATGGTCTGGCTGCCACGCGAAGCCCACTGGCTCGACGACTTCCTGCACGAGCTGATCATGTTCCCGAAGGGCAAGTTCGACGATCAGGTCGACTCCATGTCGCAGGCGCTCGATCACGCGCGCAATCACAGCTCGGCCGACGCCTGGATCGAATGGGCGCGCAAGCAGGCGCTGAAGGCGTACGGCATCACCTCGGAGCCGCACCTGCGCGTCCGGCACGCCAGCGGGAACATGACGCTCTACACCATCACCGGCCGCCGCCCGCCACTCGAGCCGGGCGGCTACTTTCTACTGACCGAGGAGGAGTGGAAATGCCTCCGCGGCAAGATCGGCTGGTCGTGTGAGAACGAAGGCGAAGAGCCGCCGGAATAGGACTGGACTTCGCCTGACAGCCAAGCGTCAGTAGCTCTCGCCGCTTGGGCGGCGCGTATTTCCTCGCTGGACGCACCCCTGGCGGGGCTTCGGGCAGTGGGACCTCGGGCGAAACCTCGCCCCAGGCCCACTGACCCGAAGGAGGCCATCATGGCCAAGACCAACACCCAACCCCAAAAGTCCGCGCGCACCCGAAAGGCGGGCGCGCCCACATCAGCCGCTTCGAGCCCGCCAGATGCTCCAACGCCGGCGCCGGACACCGCCGCGGCCAAAGCGCCGTCCGGCAAGCTCGGGACTGTCGTGGAGCTTCTGAAGGGGCCGGAGGGCGCGACGATCGAGGCGCTATCGGCGGCGACCGGCTGGCAGGTTCACTCGGTCCGCGGCGCCATGTCGGGCGCGCTGAAGAAGAAGCATGGGCTCACCATCCTCAGCGAGAAGACCGAAGCGGGCCGCATCTACCGCATCCCGACCGCGCCCCCGATCGCCGAGGCCGGCGCGTGACGCCGGCCGACGCCAAGGCCGCCCGCATCTCTGAGGAGGTGCGGGCGGTCGCCCGCCTGGAGCTGCCGGCCCTGCGAGCGGCGTGGGCTGAGCGCTGGGGCGAGGTCCCGAGGTTCCGGGCGCGCGACATGCTGGCCCGCGCCATGGCCTACAAGATCCAGGCCGAGGCGTTCGGCGACCTGCCTGCGCCGGCGCGGCGACAGGCGCGCGAGTACGCGGAGAAGTTCGCCGCCAACCGCAAGTTCACGCCAACGCCGGGACCGGTGCTGAAGCCGGGCTCGTCGCTGATCCGAGAATGGAAGGGCGTGCGCCATGAGGTGGCGGTGACGACGGACGGGTTCAGCTACCTAGGCCAGCCCTATCGCTCGCTCTCCCAGGTCGCCCAGGTGATCACGGGGACCAAGTGGAACGGCCTCGTCTTCTTCGGGCTGAAGGCGCGCGGAGGGAAGGGCGCATGACCCTCTCACGGCGCTGCGCCATTTACACGCGCAAGTCCTCCGAGGAGGGGCTGGAGCAGAGCTTCAACAGCCTCGACGCGCAGCGTGAAGCCTGCGCGGCCTACATCCTCTCGCAGGCCGGCGAGGGCTGGGCGCCGTTGCCGGGCGCCTACGACGACGGTGGGTTCTCCGGCGGGTCGATGGACCGGCCGGGGCTGCAGGCGCTGCTGGGTGCGATCCGGCGCGGCGAGGTGGACATCGTGGTGGTCTACAAAGTTGATCGCCTGACCCGGTCGCTGGCTGATTTCGCGCGCATTGTCGAGCTGTTCGACCAACACCAAGTCAGCTTCGTTTCGGTGACGCAGGCGTTCAACACCACCACCAGCATGGGGCGCCTCACCCTCAACGTCCTGCTCTCGTTCGCCCAGTTCGAGCGCGAGGTCACCGGCGAGCGTATCCGCGACAAGATCGCCGCCTCGAAGGCCAAGGGCATGTGGATGGGAGGCCGGCCCCCGCTCGGCTACGACGCCCGCGATCAGAAACTGGCGGTCAATGAAGCCGAGGCCGCAACCGTCCGGGGCATCTTCGAGTGCTATCTTGAACTGGGATCGGTCATCGCTCTGGCGCCCGACCTCGAGGCGCGCGGCGTTTGCTCGAAGTCCTGGGTCACCAAGAGCGGCGCGCGATTGGGCGGGGTGCGCCTGCGGCCAGGCGCGCTCTATTACCTTCTCTCAAACCCGGTTTACCGGGGCGCGATACGGCACGGCGACAAGATCTATCCGGACTCCCACCCGCCGATCATCGATAAGACCCTATGGGAAACCGTGCAGGCGCAGCTAGCCGGCAATTGTCCCGATCATCCCGACACGCCGTTGACGCCGGCGCCGGCTCTGCTGAGGGGCTTGGTCACCGACGACCGCGGAACGCCGATGGCGCCGATCCACACCAAGCGCGGCGACCGGCGCTACCGCTACTACGCCTCGATCGCGGCAAAGCGGGGCCAACCGGCCGGCAGCTTGCCGAGGCTTGCCGCGGGCGTCCTGGAGGAATTCCTGGTGCGACGGCTGAGCCCCGCGCTTAGCGCCGGGTGGGCGCCTGACCAACCCGCGGAGGCGCGTGTTCGCACCGCACTGCTGAAGGTCACCGTCGGCGCGGAGCGGATCGTGGCTCGTCTGAAGCCATCGGCCGTGGTCGTGAACCCGAGGCTCGACGGCGCAACGTGCGAGCGCCAGGACAGCGCGCTCGAGGTCGCCTTCCCCATTCGGCTCAAGCACCGGCAAGGCGCCACGATCATCTCTGCGCCCGGCGAGCCGGCCCTCGCGCAAGGCCCTGATCGCGCTTTGGTGCGAGCGCTTTGCCTGGCGAGAAACTGGGGGGACCAGCTTGCCCGCGGCGACGTCGGATCGCTGAAAGAACTGGCCCGCGCCGAGGGCTAC
>DATJRL010000056.1:0-4765 GCA_035504785.1 Caulobacteraceae bacterium | reverse complement strand
CGACGCGCATGCTTTCATGGCCGACAAGCTGGCGGCCTTGGCGCCGGACAAGGCCGAGTTCTGCTACCTGACCTGCCGCGCCCTCGGGGCGAAGCGGATCGTCGAAGTCGGCACTTCGCACGGCGTCTCCACCCTCTACCTGGCCGCTGCGGTGCGCGATAATGGCGGGGGCGTGGTGATCGGCTCCGAGCACGAGCCGGCGAAGGCCGCGATCGCCCGCGCCCACTTCCTCGAAGCCGAGCTCTCGGAGTTCATCGACCTGCGCGAAGGCGACCTTCGCGAGACGTTGAAGCGCCTGCGGGGTCCGATCGACTTCGTGCTGGTCGACATCTGGACCGAGATGGCCCGCCCGGCGTTGGCGTTGATCGCCCCGCACCTGCGCCCGGGCGCGGTAGTCTGCGCGGACAACACCGGCGGCTTCAAGGAGCCCTATCGCGCCTACTTCGAGTTCGTGAACGATCCGGCGAACGGGTTGCGAACGCTGACGCTGCCGTTCGACGGCGGGTTCGAGTTCACCGTCAAGGTCGCCTGAAAGGGGACATCCATGCTGGCGCACGAGACACTCGTGGCGTTCCTGGGGACGTCCAATCCGGCGCGGGCGCGTTCGTTCTATGAGGGCGTGCTCGGGCTTACGCTAATCGTCGACCACGAGTATCTGATGATCTTCCAGTCCGGCGCGGCGCGGGTGGCGCTGCAGAAGCTCGACCACGTCACCCCGCCGCACGGCACGGCCCTCGGGTGGAATGTCCCGGACCTTCCCGGCGTCATGCGAGGCCTGATGAGCCGCGGCCTGATCTTCGAGCGCATCGAGGGCGTGGATCAGGACGAACTCCCGATATGGCGCCCCGCGGGACCCACGACCGGTGTCGCTTGGTTCATGGATCCGGACGGAAACCGGCTTTCGCTGAGCCAGGGGTGAGCAGCGTTCGCGCGGCTACGACGTCGCGCCGCCGTCGACGACGATCGTCTGGCCGGTCATCCATGCGCCGGACTTGCCGGCCAGGAACACCGCCGCGCCGGCGATGTCGTCCGGATCGCCGAGGCGCCGCAGCGGGGTGCCGACGCTGGAGCGGCGCTCGGCTTCCGGAGTGTCCCAGAGCGCGCGGGCGAAGTCGGTCTTCACCAGGCCGGGGGCGATGCAGTTGACGCGGATGTTGGAGGGCGACAGCTCCTGCGCCAGGTTGCGGGCCATCTGCATGTCGGCGGCCTTGGAGATGGCGTAGACCCCGATCACCGGCGTGCCGCGCAGCCCGCCCACCGACGAGATGATGATGATCGAGCCGTCCTTCCGCTCCTTCATTTCCGGCGCGACCATCTGGATCAGCCAGTTGTTGGAGACGATGTTGTTGTCGAGGATCTTGCGGAACGCCTCGTCGGAGATGCCGCTCATCGGGCCGTAGTAGGGGTTGGAGGCGGCGTTGCAGATCAGGATGTCGACATGGCCGAAGGCCTTGCGCGTTTCGTCCACCAGGTTCTGCAGGGCGTCCTTGGACGAGATGTTGCAGGGCACGCCGATCGCGTGGCCCGGATATTTGGCGTTGATCTGGGCTGTGACTTCGTCCACCGCCGGCGCCTTGCGCGACGAGATGGCGACCTTGGCGCCGTGCTCCGCCAGCCGCTCGGCGATCGCCTTGCCGATGCCCTTGGTCGAGCCGGTGACGATCGCCACCTTGCCCGTGAGGTCGAACAGCTCCGGAATACCGGTTTTCGGCTTGTCGGCGGCGGCGACGGACATGGGCTGTCTCCCTTAAACGCGTGTTTGATCGCGGCCTTCGCTTTTAGGCGACCTCGACGCGCGGTCAAGCGCGGTCGGCAAGCGGTTGCACCGCCGGCGCCCCGAGGCGATAAACCGGCCAAGCTCCAGCGGAGACGTCCGATGAAGAAGCTGCTCATGGCCGTTGCTTTTGCGCTCGCGGCTGCCGCCGCCCCCGCCATCGCCTCCGCCGCCGACATGGGCGGCGCCTGGGCGGTGGACGGCGCCTTCAGCACCATGGGGATCAAGTTCAGCCTGGTCTGCCGCTTCACCCAATCGGGGGCGAAATTCTCCGGTCCCTGCAAGGATCCGCAGCAAGCGACCCCCAACGCCGCCAGCGGCGCGGTGAACGGCGCCAACGTCGAGTTCGTCTACGACACCGTCTACATGGGCGTGAACCTGCACATGGACTACAAAGGCGTGGTGCAGCCCAACGGCGCGATCTCGGGCGGCATCGACACCGGCACGGTGCAGGGCACGTTCACCGCCGCGCGGACCAGGTAGCCCGGCGCCGAAGAGCCGGCGCCAGAGAGCCGGCGTTGGTGCGACCGGCGTCGCGCGCTATAAGCGTGCCCGTCACCTTGGGAGGACGTCACGTGAACAAGCTGCTTCTGGCCCTCGCCCTCGCCTGCGCGCCCGCCGCCGCGCTCGCCGCCGACATGGGCGGCTCCTGGACGATCAACGCCGCCTTCGACTCGATGGGCATCAAGTACGTCGCGACGTGCACCCTGAAGGACGATGGGACGGGCAAGGTCTCGGGGCCATGCCATCTTTCCAACGGCGACCAGGCCGCCACCGATCCGCAGGCCACCGGCACGATCGCGGGCGGGACCTTCGATCTCGGCTACGACACCACCTACCAGGGGACGCCGGTGCACCTCGAGTACAAGGGCCCAGTGGCCGCCGACGGCACTGTGACCGGCACGATAGACACCGGCGGTCCGCAGGGCACGTTCACGGCGTCGAAGCAATAGGACGTCGCGTCGGCAACAAGCCGGACCGATTTTCGCCCCACCGGGCGGGAACCTTGGCCGGCCGCTTGGCGGGCCGAGGACTTGAACATTGCCATGAAGTTGCTCTTCGCCTGCGCGCTCGCCGCCGTCGCCGTCGCGGCCTTCGCGCAGCCTGCGCCGCCGAGGCGCCCCGTGCCCGCCGCGCCGCCGGGCGCGCCGCCGCTCCATGGCGTCTTCCTCAGCCCCTCGGGCGAGCCGTTCCGCCCGACGGCGGCCGCGCCGGACCCGCTGAAGACCTGGTTCGAACAAGCCGACGTGAAGCACTTGGGATATCTCGACCGCGAGGCGTTCCGCGCCGACGCCGTCCGCTTCTTCAAGAAGCTGGACGAGAACGGCGACGGCGTCATCGACGGCTTCGAAGTCGCCGACTACGAGCACAAGCTGGTTCCCGAGCTTGCCGACGAAGCCGAGGGTCGCATCCCCGGCCTCGGGCGCGATCGAGGCAGCGGATCCGGAACCGGCCAACCCTCCGGCCAGGGCTCCGGCCGACCGGGCGGCGGGCGTCATCATGGGAGCGGCGCCCAGGACGCGAGCGCGCAAGGCGCGGGCGGCGCCGGGCGGCAGGGCGGCGGCAGGCTCCCACCCAGCCGTATCACCCAGCTGATCGGAGAACCGGAGCCGGTGTCGGGCGCCGACTTCAACTTCGACTCCCGCATCACCATGGACGAATGGCTGAAGGCCACCGACCAGCGCTTCGACATCCTCGACCAGGACAAGACCGGCAAGCTGACGCTCGAGGAGCTGCGCGCCCGCTTCAAGCCGCTCTCGAAGGCGCCATAGTCGCGGAGGTCTCGCGCTCCGGGACCCAATTGATGGCGGGGGCGTTCATGGCTATATGCGGCGGCCCCGCGGGAGGGGGGGCGAAGCGGTTTGTTGAGATGATGCTGCTCACCCTGATGAAGGCCAAGCTCCACCGCGCCACGGTGACCCAGGCCGATCTCGACGACGAGGGTTCGATCTCCATCGACCGCGACCTGCTGGACGTCTCCGGCATCCTGCCGCATGAGCAGGTCGACGTGCTCAACATCACCACCGGCGCGCGCTTCACCACCTACGCCATCGAAGCCCCACGCGGCTCCAAGGTGATCGGGGTCAATGGCGCGGCCGCCCGCCTGGTGCAGAAGAACGACAAGGTGATCGTCGTCGCCTACTGCCAGATGCCGGCCGAGGAAGCCCGCAACTATGCGCCGACCGTGGTCTTGCTGGACGAGGGCAACCTCGTAAAGCGCGCCGCCTGAGCGCGATGCGCGCGGCGCCCGCCCTCTGCGCAATCGCCCTGAGCCTCGCCGCCTGCTCGCAGCACGGGGTCGGCGGCACCGGGGCGAAACCGAGCCAGCTCGACAATCTGGTCGGCAACGCAATCGGCGATCCCTCCACCTGCGTGCTGGTGGCCGAGCGCGCCACCGGCCGGGTCATTTACCGCTACGGCGATGAGTTCAACTGCGATCGCCAACTACCGGCCTGCGACCGGCCGGGCATGCTCAACGCCCGGACGGCGTTGCCGCTCGCCGCCCAGCGACGCATGGCCAGCTGCCCGACCAGCGCCGACGGCACGCGCAGCGTCGGCTGGGCCGAGGGGCCGGTGCCGAGCAAGAAGGGCCAGGACCTGGTCTATTCGGCGGTGATGGAAGGCCAGCGCGCGCTCCCCGGCCACGAAATGAACGCCCGCCTCTACGACGCTTTCTCGAGCGCGGGGCTTTAACCCCATGCCTCTCCTTCTCCCCCTGCGGGCGTGTCGCAAGACTCCCCTCCCCTTTGCGGGGAAGGGTCGGGGGTGGGGGTGCTAGCACGACTGCCTGCCGTCAGGACTCGGAGCTTCCCAAGCCGAATCGACAGCGACCGAGCCGACACCCCCATCCCCAACCCTTCGGTCACGTCCACGGGAGTGGTGTAATTTGGGGTTGGCGCTGAGGGTGTAATCCTTCAGGCCGTGCGCGGTGTAAGTATGGGCGCCGCGGCGGGTGGAACAAGCAGGATCTGATCGTCGTCGGCGCCCTGG
>DATJRL010000055.1:0-3089 GCA_035504785.1 Caulobacteraceae bacterium | reverse complement strand
TAGTCCCTGCGTGGTTCGAGACGCGCCTGACGGCGCTCCTCACCATGACGAGGATTGTGGGAGCCCACCGCTCTACGTCATCCTGAGGAGCCCGCGCCGCGGGCGTCTCGAAGGACGCACCACCTAGGAGCCAAGAATGCGCGCGGTCATTCGGCGGCAAGGCAAGCTGGTCGTGGACGAGATGGAGGCGCCGGCGCCGGCGCCCGGCCAACTGCTGGCCAGGAGCCTGGTCTGCGGCATCTGCGGCTCCGACCTGCACCTGCTCGACCACTACGACCACATGATCGACCTGACCACGCGGCTCGGCGGCGTCAGCCAGATGCGCAAGGGCGTGGACACCGTGTTCGGCCACGAGTTCTGCTGCGAGGTGCTGGAGAGCTCCGGCGCCTTCAAGGCCGGCGACGTCGTGGTCTCGCTGCCGGTGCTGATGAACGCCGCCGGCGCCGACTCCATCGGGCTTTCCAGCAACGTCCCGGGCGCCTTCGCCCAGGAGCTGCTGCTCTCCGAGGCGCTGACCCTGCCGGTCCCGAACGGCCTCTCGCCGGAGCACGCGGCGCTCACCGAGCCCCTGGCTGTCGGCGAGCACGCCGTCGTCATGGGCGACCCCGGCAAGGACCACGTCTGCATGGTGATCGGCTGCGGGCCCGTGGGCCTGGCGGTGATCGCGTCGCTGAAGGCGCGGGGCCTCGGCCCGATCGTGGCGGCGGACTACTCGGCCGAGCGGCGCGACGCCGCCGAACGCATGGGCGCGGACCGGATCGTCGACCCGGCGCAGGTCTCGCCCCATGCGTCCTGGGCCGAGCTGGGCGTACCGGCGACGCGGGCCGAGGGCTTGATCGCCGCGGCCATGGGCCGGGACGTCAAGCGGCCGCTGATCTTCGAGTGCGTCGGCGTTCCGGGCGTCATCCAGTCGCTGGCCGAGGCGGCGCCGCCCGGCTCGCGCATCGTCGTCGCCGGGGTCTGCATGCAAACCGACAGGCTGGAGCCGCTGCTCTTCATCCTGAAGGAGATCGAGCTGCGCTTCGTGCTGGGCTACTCGCGCGACGAATTCGCCGCCAGCCTGCGCCATCTCGCCGAGGGGACGACGCGCTACCACGAGATCATCACCGGCGTGGTCGGCCTCGACGAAACCCCCGACGCCTTCACCCGCCTGCAGACCGACAAGAGCCAGATCAAGATCCTGATCGCGCCGGGACGTTAGCGACCAGTCGCGGCGCGCGCACCTGTAGACACTCGCCCGTGGACACCCCCTCCCGGCGACGCCCCGCCACGCGACACCGAACCTCCGGAGAAGCAGACCCTCCGAAGTTCCGCGTCGGGGGGCAAGCCGACATTGGCTTCTGTCCGCAAAGCGGTCGTTTGGTGGACACGATGCCAGCACCGGCTCCGGCGGCTGCCCAGCGAGCAAGCCCGACGTTAGCGTCCATTGGCGCCTCAAGACGCTGCGTCGGTCGCCCGGTCAGATTCTCCTGACCTCAATGCCAGCCTCTTCGGACGCGGCGAGCACGCCTTCAGGTCCGACAAGGTGGTCGGCGCCGACGAGAACGAACGCGTCGCCGCCCGCGTCGAGCATCGTCCGGAACCTCCCCGGCCAGCGTCGATTGCGCGCGGCCGTGCCGGCTTCGTAGCCCTCCGGGTAGGTCGCCTTTTCCCGCAGGACTTGGCGCGTCTCCAGGCTGAGGTCGCCTCGCCCCCAGGCGGCCTGGCGGAGCGCCCACGCCGCCGGTCCGGCCTCGGCGATGTCGACGGCGTTCAGCAGGTATTCGATCTGCGCCCTGTCGGAGAAAGACGCGAAGTAGTCCGCGAGCGCCTCTGCGCTTGGGAACTCCAGTCGCGTCGGCTTGTGCGCGGCTTCGGCTGCCGACGAGAGCACGGCGAGCGGATCGGAGGTGGCCGGTTGGCGCGCTGCGTCCCGGCGGCCCAGGTCGGCCGCCGCGAGCCACGGCTCGTAGTGTTCGATATCGGCGTAAGCGCCACCGACGAGCGCCATCGCCGCGGCCACGCGCTGGCGCTGGTCGGTTGTCAGCCAACTGGAGAGCGGGCGACCCGGATCGACGCCTCGCGCCAGGAAGAGCTGGGCGTCGGCCGCGCCGATCTGCGGCGTCTCCTTCCAGAACACGGCGGCGGCGTTGAAGGCGCGCAGCACCCGCGCCGAGCGCCAAGGGTTGGCGGCCGAGCCACAATCGCCAAACAGGAAGATCGACGCTCTGCCCGATGACAGCCGCCATAGCGGATAGCGGTCCGCCGCCATCGCGAGAACCGGGCTGGCCGCGATCGCTCCGATCGATGACCAGATCACGCGCCGCCGCGTCCAATTTGATGTCGACGCCACGGGTGACTCCCCTTAGGATAATGCAGATTATCTGATAATAGGAATTATCCGATGGCTAAAGCAAGCGGCCTGGCCCTCAAGCCGCCTCCGCAGTCGGCGAAGCGACGCCAGACGGTGGCCCGACTGATCGATGCAGCGGCCGAGGTCGTTGCCGAGAAGGGGTTCCAGCGCGCGTCACTGGAAGAGATCGCGGCGCGCGCCGGCCTCACCACCGGCGCGATTTATTCGAACTTCGAGGGCAAGGACGATCTCTTCTGGGCGGTGCTGGGCAGCCGGCGCATCGCCGCCGCCTTCGTCTGGACGGCAGGCAAGCCAGTCGGCGAGAACCTTCGGCAGACGGCGGAATCTTTCGTCGCGGGGCTTGCGAATTCTCGATCGCAAGCCGGCTTCCTGGCGGAATTCATCCTCTACGCGTTCAGCGACGCCCAGGCGCGCGAGCGTTGGGCGAGCTGGTATCGGCGCGCCATGGAGTCTGCAGCGGAGATGGCGGCGGACGACCTGCGCACCCGATCCTCAACGGACTTCAGCGTCTTGTGGACCGCGCTCCAAGCCATGGGGCTCGGTCTATTCGTTCTGCATGCCCTAACGCCCGAACTGGTTCCTGAACGTATCGCCTTCGAGGCGATCCAACTGCTCAATCCGCTTGGGGATCCTCAGCGCACCCGGACCTGAATGGCTGGTACCAACCCACCGGAACGGCTGGAAGGTCTGTTGTCCGCGAACCATGCCGGTGTGGACATGGCGGGCCTGTCCGGAT
>DATJRL010000054.1:0-3505 GCA_035504785.1 Caulobacteraceae bacterium | reverse complement strand
TGGCCTCCTGGCCGGGCTTGAACCCGACCTGCTCCATTCGCAGGCGGGCGCCGCTTGGCGTCGCCGTCAGCGTGAACGTGACGACCGTCTCCACGCCGAGGCTCACCCAGGTGTAGGCCAGCCGCTTCGGCGGCTCGACCGCCAGCACCTCGCCATCGATGATCCCGTCCCAGTCGCCGTGCTCTTGAGCCGGAACGCGCGTCCGACGGAGGGTTCGAAGTCGTTGGCCATCAGCCATTCCGCGATCAGCGGGCCCTGGGTGAGCGCGCGCCAGACCTTCTCGGGCGGATGCGACATCTCCCGTTCGACGACGACGGCTTGGGCCTCAGGGGTGGTCGAACTCATTGGTCCATCCTGTTCAACAGGTCTTCCAGTCGGTCGAAGCGGCCCTCCCAGAACGCCCCGTAATGGCTCATCCAAGAAGCCAGCGGCGCCAGCCCCTCTGGCTCGGCGCGGTAGTGGGTCTCGCGGCCGTCGCGCCGGTCTCGCACCAGGCCGGCGCGCTTCAGCACCGCGAGGTGCTTCGAGACCGCCGGCTGCGACACGCCCGCCGGTCCGGTGAGCGCGCGCACCGTCAGTTCGCCGTCCCGCGTCAGACGCTCGAAGATCGCCCGACGGGTCGGGTCGCCGAGCGTCCGGAAGATCGCGTCGAAGGCGGGTGAGGTCGGCATGCGATAACTTCGGAGTTATGAATCGACTCATATCCTGCAAGTTATTAATGGGTCAAGCCCTCGACATCCGCCCGCTCGGCGCTAAAGCCGCTGGCATGAGGCTCCGTTTCGGCACCCCGCTCTCGCCCAGCGCCTTGAAGGTGATGCTGCTGGGCGCCGGCGAGCTCGGCAAGGAAGTGACCATCGAGCTGCAGCGGCTGGGCGTCGAGGTGGTCGCCGTCGACCGCTACGGCGACGCCCCAGCCCAGCAGGTGGCCCATCGCGGCCATGTGATCTCCATGACCGACGCCAAGGCGCTGCGCCATGTGGTCGAGCTGGAGCGGCCGCACCTGATCGTGCCGGAGATCGAGGCGATCGCCACCGACGAGCTCGTCGCCATCGAGGCCGAGGGACTGGCGACTGTCATCCCGACCGCGCGCGCCGTGCAGCTGACCATGAACCGCGAAGGCATCCGCCGCCTGGCGGCCGAGGAGCTGGGCCTGCCGACCTCGCCCTACGCCTTCGCCTCCACGGCCGAGGAGCTCGCCGCCGCCGCGGCGCGGATTGGCTATCCCTGTTTCGTCAAGCCGGTGATGTCGTCGAGCGGCAAGGGCCAGAGCTACGTCGAAACGTCGGACGGGATCGCCGCCGCCTGGACCTACGCCCTCGCCGGCGGCCGGGTGGAGCGACCGCGGGTCATCGTCGAGGGCCGGATCGACTTCGACTTCGAGATCACCCTGCTCACCGTGCGGGCGCATGGCCCCTCCGACGCGGTCGAGACCCGCTTCTGCGCCCCGGTCGGCCATCGTCAGGTCAAGGGCGACTATGTGGAAAGCTGGCAGCCGCAGCCGATGAGCGACGCGGCGCTGCACCGCTCGCGCGACATCGCCGCGAAGGTGACCGGAGCGTTGGGCGGGGTCGGGCTCTTTGGCGTCGAGCTGTTCGTGAAGGGCGACGAGGTCTGGTTCTCCGAGGTCAGCCCGCGCCCGCACGACACCGGGCTCGTCACCCTCGTCACCCAGCCGCAAAGCGAGTTCGCCCTGCACGCCCGCGCCATCCTCGGCCTGCCCGTCGACACGTCCCTGCGCGGTTCGGGCGCCAGCGCGGTGATCTATGGCGGCATCGAGGCCAAAGGCGTCGCCTACGAGGGCGTCGCCGAGGCGCTGGCCGTGCCGACCGCGGAGCTGCGCCTGTTCGGCAAGCCGGAAGCTTACGAGCGGCGGCGGATGGGCGTCGCCCTGGCGCGCGGCGCGGACGTCGAAGAGGCGAGGGCGCGGGCGCGGGAAGCCGCCTCGAAAGTGCGGCCGGTCGCGCCGGCGGATCTCGAGCAAAGGGTGTCGTCATGAGCCTAGCGGGCAAGACCATCGCCGTCACCGGCGCCTTCGGCGTGCTGGGCCGGGCGGTGGCGAGCGCAGCGGAGGCGGCTGGGGCGCGGGTGGCGCGGCTCGACGCGGCCAAGACCGACGCTAGTGGCGATCTTGTTTTCGAGGGCCTCGACCTCACCGACGAGCCGGCGACCACGGCGGCGATGGCCGAGATCGCCCGCGCGGCCGGCGGCCTGCACGGCCTGGTCAACGTCGCCGGCGGTTTCACCTGGCAGACCGTCGCGGACAGTCCCGCCGAGGTCTGGGAGGCGATGTTCCGCATCAATCTGATGACCGCCGTCACCGCCTCGCGGGCGGCGCTGCCGCACCTGAAGGCGTCGCGCGGCGCCATCGTCAACATCGGCGCCAACGCCGCGGGGCGCGCGGCCGCGGGGATGGCGCCTTACACCGCCTCCAAAGCCGGCGTCGCCCGCTTCACCGAGGCGCTGGCCGAGGAGCTGGCGGGCTCGGGCGTTCGGGTCAACGCCGTGCTCCCTAACATTATCGACACCCCCGCCAACCGCCGCGACATGCCCAAGGCGGACTTCTCCGCCTGGCAGAGCCCGGACCAGATCGCCAAGGTGATCGTCTTCCTGCTTTCCGACGCCGCCGCCGCCGTCACCGGCGCCGCGATCCCGGTGACCAACGGGCAAGGGACGCTTTAGCGTCCCGTTCCCTTCCCTGCGGAGGCGCGGGGCTAGGCCCGCGCCGCCTTTGGCCAAGCCGACTCGCGTTCGGTCACGCCCAGCCCTTGTCGATCTCCGACTGCCAAGCTCATATTGCGCGCGGGAGCTTCGATGCTGGGCGATGGTCATCGTCCCGCGTCGGGAGGCATGGCGAGCATGACGAGAGCGGCGGAACGGAACAAGTATCAGCGGGCGGCTCACCGCCCGGGAGAGCGTCGCGTCAGCCGTTCCCAGGTGCCCGAGCTGCTGGAGCTGTCGCGCAGCGACGACGTGGAGGAGCGCCTGATCGCCGCCAAGTATCTGTGCCCCTGCCACACGCGTGGGAGCCTCCCGGAGGTCTGGAGCGCGATCTACCGGATGATGGAAGACGCGGACGCTCGGGTGCGTTTCGCGGCCTGGCATACGCTCGAAGACGGCGGGTTGCCGCCGGAGCCGGAGGCCAGGGCGCGTCTGGAGGAGCTGTACCACCGCGAACGTGACCGCAAGGTTCGGCGCATGGCCGAGATTCGGCTCGGGCCGATCCTCGCGGGACGCCGGCGTCAGGCGCTGATGGCGATGCAGCGCGCGACCGGCCGCCTGCGGGGGAAGTGCGATTTCTGCGGCGAGCGCGACCTGGCCGTCGAGCGCGACCTCGACACCATGATCCCCACCGACACGCTGCCGCGCCCGGCGCTCATCTGCCAGCGCTGCGCCGGCGCCTCGGCGCTCCGGACCCAGCGCACTGCATAGCGTCAGGTTGCGGGCCGCGGGCTCGGACGACCCCGCTATGTCCTGGATGCCAGGGTCGGAGCACCCACGGTGATCA
>DATJRL010000053.1:0-6787 GCA_035504785.1 Caulobacteraceae bacterium | reverse complement strand
GCGGTGAAGCCGGATATTGCCTGTTTCGGCCAACAGGACCTGCGTCGACACCAGGCCCAGCCAGACAACGCTGAACGCGCCGTGAAGGCCAAGGATGAGCGGTGGCGGCGGCTGTTCGTGCAGGAACCGTGCGAAATCAGCGCCGAACCCGAAGAGCGCGAAGGTCCAGATCGCTATTATCCAGACAAGCGTGACCTTGCGGTCAGTCTGCGCGGACAGCGTTACAGCCGACATTCGTTCCCTGGTCGCCGCCGCGTCGAGCCTCTCCGCCGTCACTTCGCCCTCGCCAGGTTCACGACCAGGTCGCCTGCGCCCTGGAGATCACCGAAGCGGCTGACGCCCGCCGCGAAAGCGCGGCACCTGGCGCGCAGAGCGTCGTCGCGCAGGACCGCGGCCACGGCCTCGCGGATCGTCTGCGGCGCCGCATCGGGGGGAAGCGCCCGCCCCAATCCCAGCTCAACAATACGGGCGGCGTTGTCGTTCTGGTCGCGACCTTGCGGCAGGCACAGACACGGCGCGCCCGCCCCGGCGCCGTACATCAAGGTGCCAAGCCCCGCGTGGGTGACAATCAAGTCTACGTGCGGCAGCACCGCGTCGTGCGGGACGAACTGCCGCGCCTCAATCGACTCGGAGTGCGGCAGCATCTGCGGTTGGACGCTGCGGCCGGTCGTCACGAGGACTTCGACCGGCAGCGACGCCAGGGCGTCGCAGATGTTCCGCAGCGTCGCGTTCTGCGCCTGGAAGACGCTGCTGAGGCTGACCAGGACCAGCGGCCGGTCTGCGAACCGCCGCGGCCAGGACGCGGGCGCCACGGCTTCGCGGATCGGGCCGACGAAGCGGACATGCGGGGGTGCGACGGCCGCGGCGCCGAATTCCCTGTAGGTCGTGGCCAGCACGAGCGGCGCGGACTCGAGCAGGCCGAGGAAGTTCGAGCCGGCCGCCCGCCCCGGCAGGGACGCCGATATCGAACTCAGAAACGCCACGACGCCGGCCTCGGGGTTCCACGCGAGATGATTGACTGCGGCGCAAGGCAGTCCCCGTTCGACGGCGCCGGCGAGCGTGCTGAGCAGCATCGCATCGATCAGGCAGACATCCGGGCTGAGACGCTCATAGGTGGCGAGCAGCGCGGCGGCGAACGCCGGCGATCCGCAGACATGCCGCATGATGTAGTCGACTTCCTCGTCTTGGCTGCGGGGCCGAGCCGGGTCCCACTGGTCCAGGTCCCTGACGGGATGGAACGCGCCGCCGTCTGCCGCGACGGCTGAGGCCAGCGTGTCGTGGGTCAGGACATGGACCTCGTGCCCGCGCCGCTTCAGCTCGCGCGCCAGGGCGCGCTGCGGCGGAATGTTTCCACCGCCGTCCCAATGCGCCATCAGCACCCTCAGCGTGCGTGCGGGCCGCGCCGCGGCGATGGGGACTTGGGCCGCGGACGGGCCTTGTTGCGTCATGTCGGTCTTTCCCCGATGAGGCTGCGAATCATGCCGGACATGAGGACGGCGACCTCCCCCCGGCCTCTCCCGAGGTCGCGCCGCAGGAGTTTCCAGGTGTAGAGATCGGTTGCGACGACGAGACGGGTGATCTGGCGTTCGCGTTCGGCGCCGTCGAGGTCGCGCAGCGCGGCGTCGAAGAGCGCGGCGACCCAGGCGCGGTGCTCGCGCCGTCCCCGGTCCAGTGTCGCGCGCAGCGACGGATGGCGCTCTTCCTGCGCCAGGAGCCGCAGGGTGATGTCGCCGACGGCTTCGTAGTGCGCGAGCAGAGCCTGAAGCGCGGTCCGGCCGGGAATGTCGCGCGGCGCGGAAATGCGCGGCGCGGCCTTCTCCGGCAGCGTCTCGACGACCGCCTCCAACACCCCTTGCTTGCCGCCGAACAAGCGGATGACGGTCTGGCGGGTCGTGCTGGCCGCGGCGGCCACTTCGTCCAAGGTGATCTCGTCGATCCAGCGCACGAGGAGCAATTCATAGAACGCCGCAACGATCCGCCGCCGCAGCTCTCCGGTGGCGGCGGCACGGGCGGTCTGGCGGTAGGGACGCCTGGCTTCCATTCCACAGGACTATCGGTTATTTGGATAACTTTCTGTATCATGAAATACCGACATGGCAAGCCGGTGCGGCGGCCCGCAAGGATATAGGGCGAGCCGTGCCCTGCCGGGCTCCTCGCCTCGGCGGTAAGGGCTAACCGGGTTGGTCCCTACCTCACGCCGGCACGGTGAGGTGTTTGCCGCCGAAGACGGCCTGCCAGTTCTCGATCTCGGCGACCACCACGTCGTCGGCGGCGTGCGCCAGTTCTGCGGCGCGGCCGTAGTCGAGGGCGCTGTCGGGGCCCGAGAGCAGCAGGCGGATGCGCCCGTGGGCGGCGTCGAGCTTCTCGGCCGTCACCTCGGAGATGGCCGCGAAGCGCTCGAAGTCGCCGAAGTAGCGGATGCCGGCGACGGCGCTGCCGAAGGTGGGCAGCAGCACGCCGAGGAAGGTGAAGCAGAAGGAGACGCGCTCCGCGAGCGGCGCGGGCAAGCGCGCGAAGATGTCGCCGGCCGCCAGGGCGAGGTAAGCCGCCACAGCCACGATCGCGAGTGCGAACAACGAGGTTGACAGCCGGTCCAGGTTGCGGTGCGCCGCGGAGAGCCGCCTCGCCTTCTCCAGGTGGTAGTCGCGCTGGCGCGTCACGTGCTCGTCGAGCAGTTCGCCCAGCGCGATCCGCAGGTAGGCCGGAGTCACGGCCAGGTGCGGCAGGCCGACGCTGCGGATCGTCTGGCGCGCGAACCATTCAGGCCAGGTGGCGTCGACTCCCCTCGGCCAGCGTCCGGGCGCGCGGGCGACGCCCAGCAGCATGAGGATCGGCGCCTGGCGCAGATATTCCGCAACCCGCCGGGTCTGGAACCAGCGCGCATGCCAGCGTCGGCGCTGGCCGAGGCCCGTCACGGCCAGCACCGTCGCCAGCAACGCCAGCTCGGCCAGGGCGAACGCCCACTTGCGGCCCGGCGAGGCGAACGGCAGGTAGGCGATGCCGGCGACGATCGCCAGCGGCGCCAGCAGGAAGTTGATCACCATCCCGCCGCGGTACGCGTCCGACAGGCGCGAGGAGACGCCGTCGAACCAGGCGAACCCGCGCACGACGGCCGTCTCGGCCTTGGCGACGAACGCAGCGTCCTGGCCCGGCAACGTATGCGCGCAGGCCAGCATGGCCGCTGCGCTCCCCTCGGCGATCGCCTCCGGCGGCTCGTAGACCTGGCGCAAGCGGCGAAAACGGGCGGAGAAGGTGTCGGCGCCGAACAGGGCCTCCGCCCGGCGGTAGGCGTGCCAAAGCGGATGGCTGGCGCCGCGCCAGCGCTCGCCTTCCAGGTCGGCCAGCCCGGTGACCGCCTGTCCATGCCCGCGCTGCCGCGGCGTTTGCGGCGCCAGCACCGCCCGCACCAGCGCTTCGAGGTCGGCCAGACGGCCCGCGCCGCGCCCCTCGCCGCCGTCCAGCGAGGCCAGCGATTCCGGCGCCCGCAGGATGCGCCAGGCCTGCGGCGCGCAAGAATCGACGAACACCACCGGCGCGCCGAACGCCAGCGCCGCGGCGACGGTGTGGCCGGTGCCGCCGGCGTGGGCGGTGGTCTCCCGGTCCCAGACGGCCACCAGGACGTCCGACTGCTCGATCGCCACGCGCCCGGCCAGGGCGACCCGCTCCGACGCCTCGGCCGCGAACAGCGCGGCGCCGTCGAGGTCGGCAGGCGCCTCCAGGCCGGCTAGGAACAGGGCGGCGATCTCCTCGTCCTTCTCCGCCAGCTCGAACACGCGCGCCCGGTCCAGGAGCGCGCCGATCGCCGCCGCCCGGGCCTGCACCGCCGGGTCGGCCGCCGGCTCGCCCGCCAGCAGGGCGCGCGCATCCTGCGCCGTCTGCGGCGCCGCGTTGATCGCGGTGTTGAGCGCGCGGCCGAACGGCAGCGGGCAGACCAGCTCCCAGCCGCGCGCCAGGGCCATCTCGGCCGCCATCTGGTCGACCCCGTCGGCCGCGAGGCAGTGCAGGCGGGTCGGCGCAATCGTCCCCGCGCCAGGTTCGCTGGCCACGGCCAGGGCGACGCGGTCGATATGGCCGAAGATCTCCTCCAGGGCCGCGCCGATCGCCGCGTGGCCCGACGCGAAGGTCGGGTTGCGGGCGCGGTGACCGGTGACGCCGACGCTGAACAGCGACGCCGGCAGCTCGATCCGATCGCCACTCACGACGTCGCCGCCACTTTCCGCGCTTCGGCCCTGAAGTCGTAGGGGACGTGGTCGGCGCAGTCGGGCCAGCGGCCCACCTCGGACCAGAAGTCGACGTACCCCAACCTACGGCAAAGAAGTACGAACCTGGGGTCTGACATCATCAGCCAGTTGCTTGCGCGATTGAAAATGATGCCTGGATTGTAGTCGCCGGCGGCGCTGCCTCCCTCCTCGTCGAATATCTGGGAGAACGAGGCGCGCTCGACCGCTGCGAAGGCTTCATCCCCGTGGCCCAGCTCGCAGAGCACGTTCAGCACCTGCACCGGGGCCGTGCCGGTGCGTCCGAGTTCGGAGCGCACCAGTTCGACCATCCGGGCGGCGTAGGAGGCATCGCCGCTGCGCACTGCGCGCCCGAAGCTGACCGCCATCCTCAGCATTGGCTCGGAAAGATGTCCATGCGCGCGGGCGAAGGTCTCGGCCTCCGCAAAGGCGGCCCAGTCGCGGTTGAACGTGGCGAGGTTCAGGAGATTGAGGTTCAGGCCTACATCCTCAGGCCGCCGGTCACGAAAACCCAAAAGCAGGCGGCGCGCGCCAGCCACATCTCCGCAGCTCCACACGGCGCTGGCGTACCCCTGCGCCGCCAAAGGATGCAGCGGATCGAGTTCATAGGCCCGTCGGCCGTAGGCGAGCGCATCGCCGGTCCAGCCTACAGTGAAGGCGAAATGTCCTGCCAGCGTCAGGGAGTCTGCATGATCCGGGGCGACCGCCAGGCTGTTCGTCACATGACGCCAGCGCGCGGCGAAAGCGCCCTGCGGTTCGAGCTGATTGAGCGCGATGTAGGGCGCCGGCAGACGGGGATCGAGGTCGATCGCCCGGTCCAGGGCTTCCAGCGCAGCGGCCCGGAAGCTCTTGAAAGGCGCGCCACGTTCGGCGCGGCGGGCCATCAGCGCGCGCATCTGGCCAAGCCACGCCCATCCGGGCGCAAACTCAGGAGCGGCGGCGACGACATCCTCCAAGGCTCGCACCCTCTGGGCGAGCTCTAGGCCGACGTTTTGGGCGCCGAGGCCCTGGTCCTTGGCCCTCAGAAAGAGCTCGTAGATGGCCGGATCGACTCGCAATGTCGCGCGCGCAGGGGCGAAGGCGGTCTTCATCGCCCCTGCCACCGCTTCGGCGATCTCGTCCTGCAGGGCGAAGACGTCGTCGAGGCCGCGGTCGAAGCGCTCGGACCAGACCCGGGTCTCGGACGCGCACTCCACGAGCTGGGCGGCGATGCGCACCCGCTGGCCGCTGCGGCGGACCGAGCCGTCCAGCACGTGGGTCACGCCCAGGGCGGCGGCGACGTGACGCGTCGCCTTGTCCGCGCCGCGGAACTGGAAGCTGGACGCGCGCCCGATGACCTTTAGGTCGGAGTTGCGCGACACCGTCTCCAGGATTTCCTCGGAGACGCCGTCGGAGAAGAAGCCCATCTCCGGATCGGGCGACAGGTTCTCGAACGCCAGCACCGCCAAGCGGCGCTCGGACGTGGCGGCCCTCGGCGGCTGCGCTTGGGATGTGGCGGCCTGCGTCTCGCCGTCCCTCGCCCCGACGAAGCGCCGCACGTCGGCCAGGAACGCCTGCCAGGCGCCGTGCGCCGCCGTTCCGTCCCACCCCGAGAGGTCAGCGGTCTGGGTCAGCTCGAACATGATCGGCCGCTTGCAGGGCTCGATGGTGTCCGGGACCAGGGTCTTGTTGCGGTCGGCCTGGGTCGCCTCAGCCCGCACCCAGCGGCTGACCACCGAGCGCGGCGACCACAGCACCACGACGGCCTTGGCCTCGTTCAAGGCGGCCTCGGTGACCTCGTCGTAGGCCTCGCCGGCCCGCAGCGTCGTGTCCCACCAGACGTCGAGCCCCTCGGCCTGGAACGCCTCGGCGAAACGCCGCGCCGTCGCCTGGTCCTCGCGGTTGTAGGAGAGGAAGACATCAGGCATCGGCGGCTACCGGATAAACTCGAAGTCGTCGTCGCCGACGGGCTGGGCGAAGTCGCCCCAGTTTCCCGAAGCGCGCCAGTAGTCGTAGAGGCCGAGGTCGCGCGCCAGTTGCCTGAAGGCCTGCTTGCGGCGCGCGCTCCGCATGAACGGCCACCAGAGCACGAACTTCCCGCTGAGCCAGAATTCGTCAATCAGGCTGCGGCGCGAGGCGGCGATCGCCAGTTCGTCGTCGCCGTAGAGCGCGCCGTGCCAGCCGATGAAGAGCGTTCGGATCGGGTCGTGGTTCGCAGGGTCGTCCAGCGCCTCATGCAGAAGCGCCCTGGCCGCTTCGGGCCGCTCCAGCACGTCCAGCAACTGCGCGAGCACGGGCGTCGGCACGCCTTGGCTGTCCAGATACCTGCGGAACTGGGCTCTCGTCCTGGCTTTGTCCCCCAGGTTCCACGCCCGGAAGAACGCCGTGTGTTCCTGTATTTCGCGACTGCCGGGCAGGTCGATCGTCCGTTCGTACTCGGCCCGGGAGTCCTCCTCGCGACCGGCGAAAAAGTAGGTCATCTGCAGGTAGGCCGACACGATGCCGGACAGCGGGTCGGCGATCCGCGCGGCCTCGAACATCGACACTGCATCCTGCGTGCGCCCGACGCA
>DATJRL010000052.1:0-11840 GCA_035504785.1 Caulobacteraceae bacterium | reverse complement strand
GTCATTTTTCGATAGACCAATTTGTCGTAGACGGGGATTTCGGCGAAATTACGAGTTCAATCGACGACGGTGTTGTCTTGATGTTCTATGCCTTATACCGTACTTGGAGTCCAGAAACCGTAAAGTTGTTCAGAGGTTTCTTCGGACAGGAACCTGGATCCTATCTAGATATAGGGGCAAACATTGGACTGACGACGATACCTCTGGCGCGGGGGGGGTAAGATGTTTTGCATTCGAGCCCGAGCCCGCTAACTTCCTAAACCTCAAACGAAATATAGCCACCAACTGTCCCGCAGATTCCGTCAAACTGTTCCAGCTTGCGCTCGCCGATACAAGCGGTGATTTGGAGTTTGAGGTTTCCCCCCGCCTCGGGGATCAACGCGTCCGTGCTGCCCACTCTGCGCCGATTGAGCCAGACGTAAGAGTTATAAAAGTCGGCGTGGCACGATTAGACGAGGTACTTCCCGACCTCGAAGGGCGAATTGCTGCCAAGATCGATACTCAAGGGGCCGAACCGTTAGTTTTCGCCGGAGGTAGCAATGTGTTGTCCAGAGCAAGCCTCATAGTCGCAGAGTTTTGGCCCTGGGGCATGGAGAGACTTGGCCGCGAGCCGTCAGAAATGCTTGCTTTCTTGCGGCACAATTTCGCCGAAATGAGCGTTAAGCACTATAAGAGTGCCGAATACGGCGCCTGGAGGCCGTCAAACCAAGTCTGCGAGGAACTGCGCGAATTGCATGTCAAGCTCAAAGGAAACAAGCACGATCACTATGACGTCGCTGCGCGCCGATAATTGAATAGCTAGCCTTAATACACGTCAAATTTGAGCGATTCCACCTAGTGATTACACTGGCCTTTTGAAGTCCTTTCTTTATAGCTCTGGAGAGGTGTGGAGGATCGACTCGACCCTCATTGCGACCTCCTCGACTGTCTGTGCCACGACCTCAACGTGTTGGCCCTCTAGCCTACCACGCGTCGATCCACGGCAGCTTCTTCCCCGCGCGAACCGGGGGCGGGGGCAGGCTCTTCAGGGCGCCCATGATCCAGCGGCGGGTGTCGGCGGGGTCGATGACGTCGTCGATGAAGAAGCTGGTGGCGCGGTTGATCGCCTTCCCGGAAGCGTAGGCCTGGGCGACCATTTCGTCGAACTTGGCGCGGCGCGCGACGGGGTCTTCGATGGCCGCCAGCTCGTTGCGGTAGCCGAGCTTCACGGAGCCCTCCAGGCCCATGCCGCCGAACTCGCCCGTCGGCCAGGCGACCGCGAACGCCGAGGCCTGGTAGCTGCCGCCGGTCATCGCCAGCGCCCCCAGGCCATAGCTCTTGCGCAGGAACACGCTGAGGATCGGCACCGTCAGGTTCGCGCCGATGATAAAGAGCCGCGAGCAGTGGCGCACCAGCGCGGTCTTCTCGATCTCGGGCCCGACCATCATGCCGGGCGTGTCGGAGAGCGACAGGACGGGCAGGTCGAACGCCTCGCAGATCTGCAGGAAGCGCGCGGCCTTGTCGGAGCCGTCGCCGTCGATCGCCCCGCCCAGCACCTTGGGGTTGTTGGCGATCAGCCCCATCGGCCGGCCCTCGATGCGGACGAGAGCGGCGACCATGGTCTGGCCGAAGCTCGGGCGGATCTCCAGCACCGAGCCCTCGTCGGCGAGGATTCCGATCAGCTCGCGGATGTCGTAGACCCTGAGCCGGTTCTCGGGGATGACCCGCCGCAGCCGCCGCTGGTCCGGGCACGACCACGCCTTCAGGGTCCCCTGGAAGTAGGAGACGTACTGCTTGGCGGCCGCCACCGCCGCGGCCTCGTCCTCGACCAGGATGTCGATGACGCCGTTGGGGGCCTGCACGCTCACCGGCCCGATGTCCTCCGGCCGGAACACGCCGAGGCCGCCGCCCTCGATCATCGCCGGGCCGCCCATGCCGATGTTGGAGCCCTCGGTGGCGATGATCACGTCGCAGCAGCCCAGCACCGAGGCGTTGCCGGCGAAGCAGCGGCCCGAGGTGATGCCGATCATCGGGGCGACCGCCGACATCTTGCCCCAGAACTCGAAGCCGCGCGTGCCGCCGCCGCCCCCGCCGTCGGTGTCGCCCGGCCGCCCGCCGCCGCCTTCGCAGAAGAACACCGTCGGCAGTTTCCAGCGTTCCGCGAGCTCGATGACGCGGTCCATCTTGTGGTGGTTGTAGGCGCCCTGGGTGCCGGCGAGCACGGTGTAGTCGTAGGCCATCACCGCCGCCCTCGCCGCCTCTTCGCCAAACAGCGCGCCGTTGATGCGGCCCAGCCCCATCACCAGCCCGTCGGCCGGCGTCTGGGCGATCAGCTCCTCCAGCGTGTTGCGCCGGCGGCGGGCGGCCACGGTGAGCGCGCCGTATTCCACGAAGGATCCGGGATCGAGCAGGTCGTCGATGTTCTCGCGCGTGGTGCGCTGGCCGGTCTTGCGCCGTCGGGCGACCGCCTCCGGCCGGGCCGCGTCGAGGGTGCGGGCGTGGCGGTCGAGGATCAGCGCCAGGTCGGTGCGGATGTGGTCGAGGTCGACGTCCTCCGCCTCCGCAGCCCCGCCGGCGCCGACGTCCGCCTCCTCGATGAAGGCGAGGGGATGGCCCTCGAACACCGTGTCGCCGGCCGTCACCGTGAACTCCACCACGTAGCCGGAGACGCCGGCCGCGATCACGTGCTCCATCTTCATGGACTCCATGATCGCCACGGTCTGCCCGGCGCGTACGGCGTCGCCGGGCTCGACTGCGAGGCTGACGACGGTGCCCTGCAACGGCGCGCGCAGCGGCGTCGCGCCTTCGGGTCCGACGATGTCGACGAACGCCGCCGGTTCCGGAGCGGCGAGCAGCGTCGGCGCCACCGTTTCGCCAGCGCTCTTGCCGTGGGCGAGGACCGCCAGAGGATCCACCGCGTCGATCTTGGCGCCGGCGCGGCGCAGGGCCTCAGAGGCGCCGCCGCTGGCGGGTTGCAGCGCCGCCGTCTCCGCCAGCAGCTCGGGCATGTGCGTTTCGACCCAGCGAGTGTGGACGTCGCGCTCGCCGGCCGCCAGCCGCCGGGTGAGGGCGCGCAGGAACGGGATGTTGCTGGCGACGCCGACCAGGCGGAACTCCGCCAACGCCCGGGCGGCCTTGGCCGCCGCGCCCGGCAGGTCCTGGCCATGCACGATGAGCTTGGCGAGCAGAGAGTCGTAGCGCGCGCTGGTGCGATAGCCGCCGTAGCCGAACCCGTCGACGCGCACGCCGGGTCCCGACGGCGGCTCATAGACCGCGATCTCGCCGCCGGATGGTCGTGCGCCGCCATCGGCGGCCATGGTCTCGAGATTGACGCGCGCCTGCAGCGCCACGCCGCGCGGCGGCGGAACCGCGTCTTGGTCTGGGTAGCCGATCTCCGCCAGCGCCTCGCCGCCGGCGATCCGCAGTTGCAGCCTCACCAGATCGACGCCGGTGACCTCCTCGGTCACCGTGTGCTCCACCTGCAGCCGCGGATTGGCCTCGATGAAGGCGAAACGCGGCTCGCCCGCCTCGGCGTTCACCAGGAACTCGATGGTGCCGAGGCCCTTGTACTTCGCCGCCGACGCCATTCGCACGGCGCTCGCCCAGAGCTGTTCACGAATGGCTGGAGCGACGTCCGCCGCCGGCGCGACCTCCACGATCTTCTGGCGCTGGCGCTGCAGGCTGCACTCACGGTCCCAGACATGAACCGCCGCGCCGGTCCCGTCGCCCGCGATCTGCACCTCGACGTGCCGCGCCTTGGGGAAGAACCGCTCGACGTAGAGCGACCCGTCGCCGAAGGCCGCCCGCGCCTCGGAGGCGCAGCGTTCGTAGGCTTCGGCCAGGGCGCCGGCGTCGGTCGCCGGCCGCATGCCGCGTCCGCCGCCGCCCGCCAGCGCCTTCAGCATCACCGCTCCGTCTGGGCCGAGGGAAGCGAGGAAGTCCAGCGCCTCGCCCAGCGTCGTCGCCGTCCGCGTGCCCGGAAGCACCGGGATGTCGAGCTCGGCCGCGAGTTCGAGCGCGGCGGTCTTATCGCCGAAGAGGGCGAGGGTTTCGGGCGCGGGGCCCACGAAGGTGAGGCCGCTGTCGGCGCAGGCGCGGGCGAACGCCGCATTCTCGCTGAGGAATCCGTAGCCGGGATGCACGGCGTCGCAGCCCTTCGCTTCGGCGATCGCCACCACCTGGCCGATATCGAGATAGGCCGCGGCGCCGACCCCTTTCAGCGGCGCGGCTTCGTCGGCGAGGCGGGCGTGCAGCGAGGCGGCGTCGTCCTCGGCGCAGACCGCGACGGAAGCGATCCCCATGTCCGCCGCGGTGCGGGCGATGCGGATAGCGATCTCGCCGCGGTTGGCGATCAAAAGCTTCTTCAACGTGCGTTCCTATGTCCTAGGTCGTCCGTGGGTTAGCACCCCCTCCCCCTTGAGGGGAGGGGTAGGGGTGGGGGTCCGCCAGCCACAGTCGCACCGACGGGCCGATTGATGACGTCGCCTGTGCCGGAGAGGTCCCCCCACCCCTCCCTTCAAGGGGGAGGGGAGCGCAGGATGCCAAGTTCGGCCAGCACCTCCTCGGTGTGCTCTCCGAGCGTCGGGGCCGGGCGGATTACGGGCAGGCGCTCGCCATCGAAGCGAAGCGGCGCATTCGGGGTGAAGTGGTCGTCGATGTAGCGGCGGAACTGCAACGCCCAGTAGCCGCAATCCTGCAGGTGCGGATCGGGAAAGAGCTCGTGCGTCGGGATGACCGGCGCGGCGGGGACGCCGGCGGCCTGCAGGGCCTCCGCGGCCTCGCGCGCATCCCGCCCCTGGGCCCAGGCGGAGATCGCGGCCGCGATCTCCGTCTCCCGCGCCTTGCGTCCCGCGAGCGTCGTCAGCGCTGCGTCATCCGCCAGGTCGGCCCGGCCGATGATGCGGGCCAGGGCGGGCCAGGCGGGATCGCTGTCGACAGCGACGGCCAGCCAGCGGTCAACGCCATCGGCGGCGACGACGCAGCAGGGCGCCATGTCGCGCCGCCGCGAGCCGGTCCGCGCCAGCGCCGCGCCCTGGGCCTGCTCGGCGATCAGTCCCTCGACGCCGAGCTGGAACAGGCACTCGACCTGGCAGAGCTCGATGGCCGCGCCGCCCAACCGCTCGCGCCCGTAGAGCCCGACCAGAGCGGCCGCCGCGGCGTAGAGCCCCGCCACCGGGTCGCCGTAAGCCACGTGCTGCATCGCCGGCGGCCACTCGTCGCGTCCGTTGACGAACGGCATCCCCGAGGCCTGCTCGACGGTCGAGCCGTAGGCGCGCAGGCCCGCCAGGGGCCCGGTCGCGCCGAACGGGGGCATGAACACCGAGACGACGCCGGGGTTGAGGCGGCGCTGGTCCGGAGCGGCGAGGCCCAGCTTTTCCATCACGCCCGGCCCCTGATTGTCGATCACCACATCGGCCAGGGCGACGATGGCCGAGGCGGCGGCATGGTCTTCGGGCTGGCCGAGGTCGAGGTTCAGGCCGCGTTTGTTGCGGTTCACGGCCATGAAGTTGCGCGGCAGTTCGTAGAGCGGAGGATCGGATTCTGGGTGCGGGTCCCAGCCACGCCACCAGTCGCGATGGTCGCCGCTCTCGATCTTCAGCACGTCCGCGCCCAGGTCGGCGAGCAGCCGCGCGCCCAGGGGTCCGGCCCAGCCCATGCTGAAGTCGGCCACGCGCACGCCCTGGAGCGGCCCGGCCGGTCCGCCGCGCGGCCGCTGCCGCCGCTCGCCCTGGAACCGGAAGCGAAACGGGGAAGTCGGGCCTTGCACCCCGTCCGCCAGCGCCGCGAACGCGCCGCGATCCCGCCAATGCGGCTGATACGGCAGCTCGCGCGGCAGCGCGGCGGGGGTGATCGGGATGCGCAGGGCGTCGCCGTTCTCGACCCAGAACGCCACGGGCCTCTTCGCGACAGCCTCGGCGACGATGGCGTTCACCTCGTCGCCGGCCGCGAGCCGCTGCAGAGTGGTCATGAAGCGGGGCTCGGCGGCGAGTTCGGGACGGCCCATCAGCCGCGCGAACGCGGCCCACTGAGCGTAGGTGAGGGCGGTGACCCCGACCCAGCCGTCCCTCGCTCGATAGAGACTGCAGGGCCAGGACGGCGAGAAGCGGTTGACGCCCAGCCGCTTGGACTCCCAGCCATAGGCCACCGCGCCCACCGCGCCGGTCTCGGTGAAGCACAGCGCGGCCTCGAAGACGCTGCTCTCGATCCGCCTCGGCGGCGCGTCGAGGAACAGTGCGGCGAGGGCGCCCACGAAGGCGGTGATCCCGCCGACGAGTTGCGGAGCGTGGCCTTGGGGAATTGTCGGCGGGCCATCGACGGGGCCGAAGCCGAAGGCGATGCCGGTCATCGCCTGGATCAGGGGGTCATTCCCCCGCCAGTCGCCATAGCAACCGCGCGGGTCGAACCAGCTGAGGGCCAGCAGTGGGATGTCGCGGCCCGCCAGCAACGCCTCGGCGGCGACGACCGCCGCCTTGCCCTGCCCGGCGATCGCCAGCGGTTTTTCCGCGCCGTCCAACGCCGCCAGCGCCTCGGCTGGCGCCCCGACGAGGCGCTTGCCTTCGTCCAACCAGGCGGCGAACAGAGGCGTCGCGAGCGGTTCTCCGCCAGCATCCGCGACCCGAACCACTGTCGCGCCCAACTGCGCGAACAGGCGCCCGACGTAGCGCGTCGCGACCTCGCCGCTCAGCTCGGCCACGGCGATGCCGGCGAGCGGTCCCGCGGACGCCCCCAGGCCCGGCTCCATTCAGCTCGTCCGCACCTGCCGGAACGGGATGTCGCGGTCGACTTCCGGCTCCTTGGGTAGCCCCAGCACCCGCTCGCCGATGATGTTGCGCTGGATCTGGTCGGTGCCGCCGCCAATCGAGGTGAAGTAGGCGTTCAAGGTCAGGAAGTTGGCGTCTTCCGCGCGGGGATGCTCGGGACCCTCGAGCAGGCTGCCGGCGCCGAGGATCAGCGTCCGCACCCGCGCCTCTTCGTGCAGGATGCGGCTCATGGCGAGCTTGCCGAGGCTCATGATCGACGACGAGGTTCCTTGCGCCAGGTCCGCCTTGGCGCGGGCGCCGTTGAGGGCGTTGAGGCGCTTGTAGGCGATCACCTTGGCGATCTCCTGGCGGATCAGCGGGTCGCCGAGCACGCCGGCCTCCCGCGCCAGCGCGATCAATGGCTCCTCGCCGGCCGATTCCTGGACGCCGCTGCGCGGCCCCCGCGCGCCTTCGCCCATCACCGAGCGCTCGTAGGCGAGGGCGGTCTGCAGCACGCCCCAGCCGGCGTTCAGCGGACCGAGCAGGTTCTCTTCCGGACAGATCGCGTCGGTGATGAACACCTCGTTGAAGTGGCTCTCGTTGGTGATCTGGCGCAGCGGCCGCACCTCGACGCCGGGCTGTTTCATCGGCAGGAAGAAGAAGCTGATGCCCTTGTGCTTGGGGACATCCCAGTCGGTGCGGGCGATCAGCATGCCGTAGTCGGCGGCGGCCGCGCCGGACGTCCAGACCTTCTGGCCGTTGACCACGAAATGATCGCCCTGCTTCTCCGCGCGGGTGCGGATGCCGGCGAGATCGGACCCGGCGCCGGGCTCGGAGTAGAGCAGGCACATGCCGACTTCGTTCTTCAGCAGCTTGGGCACGATCTTCGCCTTGAACGTCGGCGAGGCATAGGCGAGCGCCGTGTTGGCCCAAAGGTTCGATCGGTCCTGCCCCGTGCCCGGCGCGCCGACGGCGGCGAACTCCCGCTCGACGATGCGGGCCTGGGCGTCGGAGAGGCCGCGGCCGTAGAAGGCGGCCGGCCAGCGCGGGACGGCCCAGCGGGCGTCGACCACCTTGGCGACCCATGCGCGGTGCTCGGGGGTCGTCGTCCAGCCGGCGCCGCCGGGCCCCGGCCGCGGCCTTGGCAGCCCCTTCCAGTTGTCGGCGAGCCAGGCGCGCACCTCCCGGCGGAGTTCCGAGTCGGTGACGGCGGCGGTCGTCTCGGCCATGCTCAGGCTCCGAGTTCGGTGAGGAAGCGCTCGCGGTAGGCGGCGGACGTCCCGAACAGCTGGGCGTCGGCGCGGGCGCGGCGCAGGTAGAGGTGGGCCGGGTGCGCCCAGGTGAAGGCGATGCCGCCGTGCATCTGGATCGCCTGGGCGGTCACGACGGAGAACGCGTCAGCGCAGGCGAAAGAGGCCAGACTGATGGCGCTGGCCGCATCGGGCGCGCCGTCGGCCAGCGCCCTGGCGGCGTGGCGCGCGGCGGAGACCGCGGACTCCGCTTCGAGGAGGATGTCGGCGGCCATGTGCTTGATGGCCTGGAAGCTGCCGATCAGCCGACCGAACTGCACCCGGGTCTTGGCGTAGTCGACGGTGATCTCCATCGCCCGCTTGGCGCCGCCGGCCTCTTCGCCGGCCAGCGCGACGCGGGCAAGATCGAGCGCTTTTTCGACGGCCGCCCAAGCATCGGCTGAAGCCGCAAGCTTGCGGGCCGGCGTCCCGGCGAAGGTCGGTTCGGCGAGGCGCAGGGTATGGTCGAAGGTTGGCAGGGGTTTGATCGAGAGCCCCTTGGCGCCGGGCTCGACCTCGAAGATCGCGATCTTGCCGGCGTCCCAGGCCGCCACCAGCAGCAGGTCGGCGATCTGGGCGTCGGTGACGAAGCCGGCGACGCCGTGCAGCCCGCCGCCGGACGCAGTAACCGCGACCGAGTCGACCGTCCAGCCCGCCTTCGGGCCGGTCAGAGCGACGGTGGCGATCTTCGAGCCGTCTGCGATGCCAGGCAGCAGCCGCGCCTTCGCGTCGGCGTCGCCCAGCGCCTGCAGCAGGCCGGCGGCGAGCACGCCGCTGGAGATCAGCGGGGCGCAGAGCAGGGCGGCGCCGGCCTCTTCCATCACCGCCTCCAGCTCCACCGGCCCCGCGCCCACGCCGCCGTATTCCTCATCCACGACCAGGCCGACGACGCCCATTTCGGCGAGTTGGCGCCAGAGGCTTGGGTCGTATCCGTCCGGCGTTTCCATCGCGCGGCGCACGTCGGCCTCAGTGCTCCGGTCGGCGAGCAAACGGCGAAGGGAATCCGTCAGCGCGGTGCGGTCTTCCGCTGCGATGGTCGCCACGAACGTCCTCCCGCCACGTCAACATCGACAAGCGACGTCTTTGCGGGGAAGTAGAACCCCGATCCGAGGGCGCGCAAGGCTGACGCTGCGTCGCTTAGGGTCGGCCCGGCGTGGAGGCGATCGATGAGCGTGGCGGACAACACCCCCGTGGTGATCGGGGTCGGCGAAGCTTCCGAGCGGATCGACGCGCCGGACTACGTCGCGCTCTCGCCCGCGGACCTCGCGGGCCGGGCCGCCGCCGCCGCGGTGGCGGACGCCGAAGCGCCGGGCCTGGCGCGCCACATCGACCTGATCGCCGCGATCCGTCAGTTCGAAGTGTCCGGGCCCAACGCCAAGCCGCCGTTCGGCGCCGCGGACAACTTCCCCCGCGCCGTGGGGCGCCGGATCGGCGCGGACCCCGCCCGCGCGGTGCTGGAAGTCGTGGGCGGGCAGGGGCCCCAGCACCTCGTCAACGAGATGGCGCACGCCATCGCGGCCGGCGAGGTGGGCATGGCGCTGCTGGTGGGATCGGAATCGATCTCCACCGTCCGCCATCTCACCGCCCGCGGCGAGACCCGCGACTGGGCCGAGCGGGTGGGCGGGCAGCTGGAGAACCGCGGCTTCGGAGATCCGCTGCTGACCCGCGACCTCGCCGCCCAGGGCGCGCGCACGCCGATCACTGTCTACGCCCTGTTCGAGAACGCCCGGCGGGCGCGGCTCGGGCTTTCGCGCGACGCCTACCGGCTGGAGATGGGGCGGCTGTTCGCGCCGTTCACGGAGGTCGCCGCAGCCAATCCTCACGCCATGTCGCCGGAAGCGCGGACGGCCGAGGACCTCGCGGAGATCACCCGCGAAAACCGCCTCACCTCCGATCCCTTTCCGCGGCGCGTGGTGGCGCGGGACCAGGCGAACCAGGGCGCCGCGGTGTTGCTCACCTCGGTCGGCAGGGCGCGCGAGCTGGGCGTCTCGGAAGAAAAGTGGATCTACCTGCTCGGCGGCGCCGACGTGAAGGAGCGTGGGGTGATCGAGCGGCAGGACCTCTCGCGAAGCCCGGCGTCGGTCCTCGCCTGCAAGCAAGCGCTCGAAGTCGCCGGTCTAACGCTCGGCGACATCGGCGCCTTCGACCTCTACAGCTGTTTCCCGATTGCGGTATTCAACATCCGCGACGGGCTGGGACTGGCGGCGGACGACGCCCGGGGCCTGACCACGACCGGCGGGCTGCCGTTCTTCGGCGGCGCGGGCAACAACTACTCGATGCACGCGATCGCCAGCATGGTGCGCAAGCTGCGCGCCAAGCCGGGCGCCGCCGGCCTGGTGGGAGCGAACGGCGGCTTCCTCTCGAAATACTCGGTGGGCGTCTACTCGAACGTGGGCCGGGATTGGCAGGGCTTCGACAGCAAGGGATTGCAGGCGGAAGTCGATTCCCGGAGCGCGCCGAAGCTGGCGCAGGACCACGCGGGCGAGGCGGAAATCCAGACCTACACCATCGACTACGCGGGCGCGCAGCCTCGCGGCGTGCTCATCGGCAGGACAAGCTCGGGCGCGCGGGTCGCGTCGGCGGTCGAGGACGAGCCGCTGGTGCGGCGGATGATCGAGGCGGAGCCGCTCGGCGGCCGCTTCACGACGGCGCCGACCCCGGAGGGTCGCTCCCTGGCGTCGGCGTTCCAACCGGGTCCGCCCCTGCGTTGAGCCCGCGTCCCGTCTCGACAATATGCCGGGCGAGCGCGTCGACGGTGTGATGCGCCATCACGTGCGCCCGCCCGGCGGCCGCGATCCGCGCCAGAGCATCGGTATCGGCCAGCGCCTCCGTCACGGCCCGGGTCAGCCCCCCCGGCGCAGGATCGTAGTAGATGGCGTGCTCGCCGGCGACCAGCGGCGCATGCCGGTCGATGGTCGGGGCGTTGATCAGCACCGCCGCGCCGCAGGCGGCCGCCTCGTAGTGGCGAAAGCAGTCCCAGCCGAAGCCTTCCGGCGACCAGACGATCCGCGCCGCGGCGCAGCGCTCGTAGAACGCTTCCAGCGGCAACGGCGCGTCCGGGATGTCGACGATGACGCCCTGGGCCTGCAGCGCCTTCAGCTCGGCATGGCCGCGGACGCGGAGGGTCGAGGAGCCGTCGATGCGTCCGGCGAAGAACACGTCGGCGGTTTTCGGTCGATCCGATCGGGGCAGCAGGCCGGCGGCCCTGGTCGGCAGCCCGAGCGAGATCGGGCGCAGCTTCGCGAGCCGCTCCAGCGCCCGCTTCTGGGTGCGAAACCGCGGCGTGGGCAGGTTGGCGTGGGCGGTCTTGGTGAAGACGCGCCAGTGGTCCGCGGGCAGCTCGCGCTTGAAATAGACGCCGCAGCGGTCGAGCAGGAACAGGTTGCTGCGGTTGATGACCGGCAGGTCTTCATGGTCGATGGCGACAACCGGGGCGGCGCCGCGCCAACGCAAGAGTTCGGGCGCCGCGGCCCGCAGCAATGGTGAATGTCCTTCCAGCATTTTGCGCGACAGGATCGAGCGGTGCAGGTGTCGAAACGTCCAGGGCGCGGAGAAGCTCGGGTGGGCGACAATCAGGTCGACGTCGGTTCGCGCCAGCGCTGTCCACAGTTCGCCGAGGGAGGCGATCACCTGGCCGTTTTCCGGCGCTTCGGCGGCGGCGCGGCTTGAGTAGAACAGGGTCTCGTCGGGGTAGGCCAGGGCGATGTAAGGCCGGGGCCCGATCTCTATGATCATCCGCGGCCACCCGTCGCCCGTCGGCGCCTCACGACCATCTCCGTCTCGTTGCGACGCCGCGTGAAGCCGTCCGTCGGGTGACGACCGCTTCGAAAGC